>JAYWHL010000098.1:0-4492 GCA_043777715.1 Cytophagaceae bacterium
TTCATTTTGCAAGAAAAAACAACCCAATGCCTAGCCAAATCCTTACCGATTCGTTACGCCAGGAAGTGGAGCAACTCAAAGCCGAACGAAGCATTTATCAAAATCAATTACAGGATATTCAAACCAAAAAAATTTACCTCGATGCAAACCTACAAATCCTTAAAGATAGCCTTAGTCGCCGCAGTGCTGCTGCTATTTATGATAACTGGAAGTAAGGCTAAGGCCCAAAGCCCTGCCAAAACCCTGCAAGAACTACGAGCCAAAATGCCCGACACTCTTTTTGTGCTAACCCGTAGCCAAATAGACCGCAAAGACTTGGAACTTCTCAAATGCAATGAGCAAGGCAAGTTGTTACAGGCCGAAGTGTCTATCTACAAAAATATGAACAGCAAAAGCCAAGCCATAGAAAACAATTACAAAAGCCTGGACCAAGAAGCCAAGTTACAGTTATCACTATATCAAGCCAATGCCTTAGCCTTTGCCGATAGCCTACGCCACAGCCGCCGCAAATCCATACGCCTAGGCAAAGCCCTAAAATTAAGTTTACCCATATCAATATTGACGGGGTTATACCTCGGCACAAAGTTTTAGTTTTCATACGTTTAGTTAAAATTACAAGCCCTGGCCTTTGGCTGGGGTTTTGTTTTGTAATTGAAAAAGGAAGGCTTCGCTTTGGAGCGAAGCCTTCCTTGAAAAAAAATATCAAACACTTAGAACAAAAAATAATGTATCATTACACGGCTTTTTTGTTTAGTTATTTAACTGAATATTAGATACTTAACTTATGAAATATAATTTTAATGTATCATTACAAGACACCTTAATTATTTTGTTGTAGGCTTTGGTGTGTGTATCTCGCACCAAGCTACTATTTTTTTTGCTTGGTCAAATCCCGACTTTACGACCGCATAACTACGGTTTCCATCATAACCCATATACAAATGGATTAGCGTGTAAGCATCTACAAAATTTTTACCTAGTTTTTGGTCTAACTTGGCAATGGCCATTTGATAGTCTTTTACGTCAGCCCTTTGGCCTTTTTTTAGCGTTGCTTTCAAATTTAGAGTGCCGTCTAGGGCTTCTAAAACGCCGTTCCAAATGGTGTTGCCAGCCATACGAACATACTTTTTGTCTTGGTAATAATCTCCGTCTTTTTTGCCGTTTTCAGTCAATAGCTTTTGGGCATTCTCTAAATACCGCTGGGCTTCGGCAATATGAGCCAAGTGCGGGGCTGGTATATTGCCTAGGGATTTTTTTGTTTTTGTTGGCATGATTTCACTATTTTATTCTACCAATTTACTCATTTTTAGGGTTTTATACAAGGGTTATGTTGCTTTTTTGTAGGTTTGTAAAAAATATATTAATGAAAGAAATAGATATTCTTAGAACAGTTATCATGGTGTTGGTTAGTGTTGGCGGTATTATTGCCGCTTATTTCAAAACAATAAATAAGCTGGAGCATAAGTTTAGAGATAAGATTGAAGACCAAAACAAACATATTTCTGAAATAAAAATTGAGTTAGAAAAACTTAAATCAAAAGACGAAATTCAACAGCAAATCATTGACCAACTCAAAACCCAAGTCATAGACAATCTTCCTAACCTGTATAAAGCCTTTCAAAAAAACAAATAAAATGATAAACCCACAGCGACTTTCAGAGCTAACCCAAAAAATACAAAAGGGTATGGCCACCCAAACCGAAAAAGACGATTATATGTGGATGCTTTTTCAGAATGGTTCTATTACTAAAAAACAATTTGATGGCTATATGGGCAACAATGATACCTCTAGCGATTTGCTAAACGCTGGCCTAACCATAGGAGCTATTATTTTGTTAGGGCTACTTATCAAAAAAATATCAGAGTCTTAGAACATAAAAGGAAGGCTTCGCTTTGGAGCGAAGCCTTCCTTAAAATCATACATTTGATTGATTTTTTTGTAATTTTACACTATTGATAATCAACCAAACCCCCAAACACAATGATAAAAATGAAACAGAAAAGAGTAAAACTAGATAACGGAAAAACCGTTATTGTTGATGTTCCTGCAAAAGACAACGAAAAAAATCCATTTTTAGAGGCAGCTCGAATTATGAGTACAATCCCCAATCTTCAACCATGCGACTGATTTTAGTTGATACTGGAGTAGTGAGCCTTTTTCACTTAGCCTTTACTTTGTATTCTTCCATCTTTTCCGTGTATAATTATTTCTGATTTATTGTTTCTAGCAATACCTTTCGCAATAATTGTAGCCTCTGATTTCCTTTCTGTTATAGCCGTAAATCTTGTATTGCCTTCTCCTTTTACCGCCCAACCATTACCTAATGGTACTACGTGCTGATTTTTCTTTGCCATGGTTTTTGGTTTAATTTATTTCAAATCGTTTAGGTATAGCCCCAATACGTCAGAATACGAACTGCGAACGGCTTTGTCTAATCCTTGTGTATATCTATACCAATAATGTTTATCAAAATTATAAGCAAAGGCTTCTGTTGTTTGGGGGTTCATGGCCAAATGTTGCTGGCATCGGGCTTGGCATCTCTTAAAATCTCGGTCGTCTTCTATTTCTATAACCACTATGGCCACACCAAAGGCTTTGTTTTGTAGGTTTTTCTGATAAAAACAAACATCGGGCTGATACGCATTTTTGTTGTTGAGGTCTATGGTTTGCCGCACCATGGGCTTGTATTTACGGTGGTGGTTATAATAATTTATGACAATGTTTAGGCCAATGTCTGACTGCTCAAAGTTTTCGGCTGGCAAATCGCCCAGGCCTTGGGGGTCGTGGTATTTTCTCATTGTTTTGTTGGGGTTGTTTGGCATGAGTTTTTTATAAAATTAAGTAATAATTTTTTTGAAACGTCATTCCTGCCTTACCTTTCTTTCCTCACTCCACGCCCTTCAAATCATCTAACAACGTTTTGGGTAATAACTTGGCATAATATTTTTCGGTGGTTTGTACGCTGCTATGGCCCAGTACGTGGCTCACGCTCTGGACCTTCACGCCCCTGCTCAATAGGTTTGTGCCAATGGTCTTGCGGCCAATTTTGGTAGTGAGCGTAGTGTTTAAGCCCACAATTTTCTGAATTTCCTTCAAAAACGCATTCATCTTTTGGTTTGTGATTATGGCGGGCAGTTTGTTGTTATACTTTACCAATATCTTTTTGGCCTCACTAAACAGCGGTACCAAGCAGGGGTTATCGTTTTTGGCCCTACGAATCATCATAACCTCACGGCCTTCAATTATTTTAATGTCTCGTTCTGGCTCAAAAACCAGCAAGTCGCTATAATTGAGGCCACTCCAACACTGAAACACAAACAAATCGGCCACCCGTTGCAGGCGGTTGTCAAAAAAAGCACAGTTGGCAATGGCCGCCACTTCGGCTTCAGTCAAAAACTTAATGTTTGGGTTTTCGGGCGATTTTTTCCAGTCCAAGGCAGGGCTAAAAGGCATTTTCTCTACCCACTCACAGGCAATACCATAATTCAAAATCCGTTCAAAAGCCTGCATATACCTTACCATCGTGTTGTTGGTGGCTTGCTTCAATAAATATTTCTGAAAGCTCCGCATCAACCCGTCCGTTAGGTCGGTAATGGCAATATCTTGACTATGTTTGAGGTGGGACAAACAAAACGCTTGAAAAACATTCCGTTTCGATTCATACGTCCTAAGCGTTTCAGTATCCAAATGCTTAGGATTATCAGCAATCCAACGATTTATCAACGCCACAAAATGCGAAATAGTGGCAGTATCCTTGCCCAAATACATAGCTTTAATGGTTTGGGCGGTGGGCGTTCGGTTTTTGCGGCGTAGTTCGTTATATATCTCAACAATATCGGCCCTGATTTGGAGCAGGGCTTCGTTTTTTTGGAACGTTTCGGGGCTTCGGCCTTTTATTTTTTGCAGTTTCTGTTCAAAATCATTGGCCGTGGTACTGATTTTAGTGGCAAAGTCGGGGGCAACCTCGCCATTAACCCTAATACGGCAATAAATCCAACGAAGCGACGACAAATTTTGAGACAAAGACCGCAGGCGAAATCTGATAGAAATGGCCATTCTTTTTTTGGAATTGTGGCATAAAGTTTTTGAGCCAAACGGCCAAAACAATGCCAAGGTTTATAAAGCAATGAAAAAAAAAGAAAATAGTAGCAAAAAGGGTACACTCTAAAAATGTACCCTTTTTGCTGCCCTAAATAGTTGCTTGATAATGAGAAGAAAAGGGTACGAAACCCCAAAAAATCGAAGATAAAACCCCATTAAAGGGGCTTGGAAGTACTTTTGTGATTCCAACAGGATTCGAACCTGTGACCTACTGATTAGAAATCAGTTGCTCTATCCAGCTGAGCTATGGAACCTAAGAATAAAAAAGTGCTAATTTGAAATTGATTAAATCAATCAAACTAGCACTTTTGTTGTCGGGGTGGCAGGGTTCGAACCTACGACCCCCTGGTCCCAAACCAGGTACGCTACCAGCTGCGCTACACCCCGAAC
>JAYWHL010000099.1:0-12688 GCA_043777715.1 Cytophagaceae bacterium
GTCGGCACAGCCTGGGAAATACCTAATTTTATCAGTCGCATTTTTGGTAATTTTGTTAGCCCCAATTTGGTTCAAAACATGGCTCAATCTGATACAACAGGTATTAATGAGTTTACCTTGGGGCAATAGTCTTGCCATGTCGTTGAGTAAAAAAGCCGATGCCCCAAGGTTGAGAACGGCAGGATTGGGTGAGCGAAAAACCAATTCTAGGATTTCGTTCCATTTTTGTTGTTGCGGATAGGCTGCCCGCATTTGAGCATAATTTTTGATGAGTGCCATATTATTTGAATAGGATAGGGAGGTATATAACAATACCTGTTTATGGATTATAAAACAAAGAACTAAAGTAAGGTTTCTATTTTAGAATTAGACAAAAAACTTATTTAACGGTTTTTCTTGAAGCTGTTCAAACTTTTGGTTTAAGTTAAAACGAGGTCGTTTTTCCAATTTGGACTAAACTAGTTCAATGCCTATATCCTTTCCAAGTGCCTCCATAACGATAGTTTGGCTCATTTTTTATTTTATTACAACAGTCGGTACATACAAAAATCCATGGTTTGTTTTTTTGGGTTTGTACCCTAAAAAGCGTCGTTGCTTCGCTTTGGCACAATTCACAAACTTTGGTTTTCATTGCTATTTTGGTTTGCATACTTTTAGTGAATATTTGACGAAAATTTACTGTTTGGGTATTTTATCTCTTGAAATTTTCTATTTTTTTAAGGTTAATCCGAATACTATCACTGCCATTTACGCCTTTGAATAGCATCGTATTTGCCTGATTATCAATAATATACTTCCCCATCCATGCCTGATTGGGGTCTTCTAAACTTTGTAGGGTTACTTGTTGAGTACTGGCATCGTAACTGGCCTTAAACCCTGCTACTGGGCCTGTTTCGGCATGGATAGCTACTTGGTTGTTTGCTTCAAAAAACATTCTTCGCCAGCGAACGGGGTCGGGTTTTATTTCGTCTATAAATGTACCCACCTGCACTCGTTCTATTTCCCATGCCCCATAAGTTTCGGGTTTTTGAGGTTTGTTCAAAAATCCTAAAACCTTGTTACTTTGTTGGGCAATCATCAAAACGGCTAATAAAACATTGACCATAAAAATGGATTTTGGCGAAAATCGACTTGGCCAAATTTCTATGTACGAAGGAGCAGGGACGGATTCTTTGCCTACAAAAAAGATTAAAAATCTAGGAAAACTATAAGCCAAAATATAGAGATTCATCAACAAATAAACGCTAGAAAACAACTTTACGCAAACATCATAAGCATAGTTTGCCAAAACAATATTGGCCATTATGGGCAACATGATACAAGCCCCCAACACACTACTGCGGCGGTTGAGCAACAACAACGAAGCCAACAACTGCAACACGCCAATAAAGGCACTGTAAGGGTAAGAATAGCCAAAAAATGCCCAAAGGAGTTTCATGGCGGGTAAATCGCCTAGTTTGGTGTCGAGGTCGGCCAAGGTGCCATCAAACTGAAGCCCCACCAATTTGGCCGTGGCATAGCCTATCAAAACATAAGCGAGGTAATACCGTACAAATCCAAGCACGCCAAAATGAATTTTTTGAGCAAGGTTTGCTTGTTTGTTTTCAAAAAAAGTAAGGCCAATGGCCAATAAAAATGCGATTCCTAAAGCGTAGCGAAGGTTCTGAAAATCTTCGGGCCTGTCGCTACAACCATTGCCCGTTACCATAAATATCTGAACAGCCAAGGCTATAAAGGCTATTTCGACAAAAAATCTACTGAATCTGAATGCTAATGAGGTAGTGGTCATAAATGAGAAGGTAAAGAGATTAAGGCAAATTTAGCAGTGAAAATAAGGTTTTTTACCGTTAAATAACTTTATAAAAATAACTGGTTAAATTTTTTAATTTATCGGTTTTTTTTTTTTCACATTTGATAATCTAAAACAAAGGTTTTGGAATTTCAATCAAAATTAAACCAAAAATCCCTAGAAATTATGTCTAAAAATTCAGCCTCCCGCAATTTAATGGTACTATTTGTACTTTTATTTTTTATGTTTGCTTGCTCAAAAAATGAGGTACTACTAGAAGATATTTCTAAATTTGATAAAGAGGTAACGCTAAGTACAGCAGAAGCACAGCAATGGTATAATGAAAACATTGGGCGAGTGCAACAAAATAGTAAAGAATCGGGTGATGATAACGATAAAATGCCCGACTGGAAGGCCGTAAAGCAGTACAATAAAAGTAAAAATGCAGTAATAGAAATACCAATTTATTATGCCAAACAGTTGGCCATGAGAATAAAAGGAGACAAAGATATTCCGCTTTCTCAATTAACAAAAGAAGAAGCAAAGCAGATAGAACCTATTGCTAATTTATTGATAATCAAAGGAAAAGATGGTATAATATATTCAAGAATTGTACATATTGTGGGTACAACGGATTTTCGTAAAAAGAAAAATTATCAAATTAAAAACAACTCTTTTGAGCGTTTAGAAAAAGATTTTTCGGGAGCGTTATTGTTTAGCGATTGGTCGGGGGTTTATCAAGGAGGTTTCTATTATCAAGACGGAGAACAACTAGGTACAATGGCGTTGGTAGGCGGTTATGGAAGCAAACCCAATGCAAGACTAGAATACCAAGGGCCTGGTAATAATATCACAATTGAATACTATTTTTATGGTGGGATAATCAGCGGGGGTGGCACTTACACAATCAAACCTGGTACCGCTGATGAACAGGGTTTTCTTCCTGTAACTGATAATGGCGGAATAGACGTTGTTACAATAACTGGCTTGCCACTTACACCGCAGGAAACGGGTATTGTAATATCTAATACATGGATGATTCCAATCTTAAAAAATGCTACAAATAGTGGTGGGCCAAGTATTAAATTTTACAACCCCTCTGATGAAACAACCTATCCAAAGTTTGCCCAAGTATGCAAAAATCTGCAGTCGTTTGTTAGAAACAATCCCAAAGTACTTAACAGTTTGATGAAATATGCTAACATACAAGATAAAGAAAAATTATTGCTTATGTTGAAGTATGGACAAGGGCCTATTGTCAAAGTGATGGATTTTCCTCAAACTACTAAATATGGACATTTTACACAACCTGCGACTCTTGAAATAAGTAAATATTTTATCCAAAAATTAGAATCCAGTAATACGACTGCTGAAACAGAAGCACTGTCGTTTTTAATGAGTGTAACAGTTCTACATGAATTTGTACATTATGGTAGGTCTGTAACCGAAATAGGCGAAACAATAAATGGAGTAAGATACGAGTTTGGTAATGGATTCGAGGCATATACTTTTGGAACATTTATAACATTTACTAACGCAGAACAATACTATTATGAATTCATCAAAAAATAGGAACTATTATTTGCTGTGTTTGGCGTTTTTGATGTTACTTTCTGCTAAAGCACAGCAGAAAACTTCAAAATTATTAATCACAGAAAAAGATACCTTGTTTGTGTTGAAGGCTTCTATTGAAGGCTTAGATACGCTGTTTCAAAGAACATTTACAGGTCAATCTCTTTCTATCATTAACGAAAACCAATTAAAAAAAAATTATGCCTTTAAGATACATGGTCAGGACGTGAAATATGTAACAGATTGGGAAAAAGAACATTATGACTGGCAGAAACCCAAATATTTTGTACAAATTGAAAGTTTTAAGTTGTTTAACAAAAACAAAATTTCATTCATATTATGGTTTAAGGAGTGTGGAGACGAGTACCAGTTTTCGTGGAGAAAATTGAATAATAAATGGGTTTTAATAGGCTTCAAAAAATCTAAAACTTAGTGTATAAATTTTTAACTTGAAACAGGGTATTAGTAGATTTCTAATTTACGAGAACAAAGGCAAAATCATGATGGTTTTGCCTTTGTTCTTATTATAATACCTCCATCTTTCACACCTTCCAGCTTCTACGAGCATAAAAAGCCACAAAAGCAAAGCAAAGTACAGGCACGATATAGGCAATTTTGATATTACTTTGGTCAGATAACCAGCCCATTATTAAAGGGCAAAATGCACCGCCAACAATCGACATCACCACCAATGATGAACCTACTTGGGTGTCTTGGCCAAGGTTTTTGATAGACAAAGCAAAAATTGTTGGAAACATAATTGACTGAAAAAACGGCACGGCAAATACCGCCCATATTGCCAAATCGGATTGATTGATGATGGCCACAGCCAATAAAGCTATGCAAGCCAAGGCATAATAAAAAAGTAATTTATTGGCCGCCACAAACCTACTTAAATACGTACCCACAAATCGTCCCAACATAAACCCAAACATGGCATAGGCCAGGAGCTGGGCGGCGTCTTTTTCGGGAGTGTTGTTGGTAAACTTGGCAAACCTAATAAAAAAACTTGTTACACAAACTTGGGCGCCTACATAAAAAAACTGTGCAGCAACGCCCCAAGCCAATTGCTTGTTTTGGAGTACTTTAGCAATAGAATTGCCTTGGGTTTGTTGCTCGGCAGCAGCTTCTGGCATTTTGGTAAGGTATATCAATACGGCCACGGCCAACACCACCGTTCCAATGATAAGATAAGGGATTTTTACACTATCGGCCTCCGATTGTAGGTATTGATTGAGTTGCGAGGCCGACATAGCCGACAGTTCGGCAGGGCTATGTTCGATACCACTCAAAATAAATTTACCGCCAATGATTGGAGCAATGAACGCCCCAAGGCCATTAAAAGACTGACTGAAATTGAGCCGAGTGGTGGCACTATCAGCCTCGCCGAGGGTGGTTACGTAGGGGTTGGCGGCGGTTTCGAGAAAAGCACAACCCGATGCTATGATAAACAATGCCCCCAAAAACAAGGCATAGATGCGGGTATTGGCCGCAGGGAAAAACAAAAATGCCCCCAAAGCATATAACAATAAGCCTATGAGAATACCCTGTTTATAACCATATTTTTTCATGACAAAACCCGCAGGCAAGGCCATCAGAAAATAACCAAGATACACGGCGGAGTCTATCAGAGCAGACTGAAAATCAGTGAGTTGGCAGGCTTTTTTGAGATGTGGAATCAAGATAGGCTCTAGGTTATGAACAAAAGCCCACAGAAAAAAAAGGCTCGTAACCAATACGAACGGAATGAGATAATTGCCCGCAAGCGAGCTAGGTTTTTGGGAAGGCATGAGAATAGGTTTTTGAAAATAAAAAGAGGTTTCGTTCCACTAAAATACACATAAAGATTTTGATTGGCTTAAAACCTCCAAATATTTCTATGAAGAAAATCAAGATACTTGATTGATTTGTGGCACACACAAGCAATAGCCCAAAAGGGAATGAGGGCTAAAAATACAAAAATTTCCAAAGTTTATTTTTGTATTTTACTAAGAATCCGTAATTTTGCACCCTGATTCATACACCACTATTTTTTAGGGGTATCAGTTGGGCTAATTTATGAGGTTAATTACAGTTAAGTAATTGTAAATCAAATATTTCTAAAAATTAGGCAAATGGAGTAAAAGATTAAAAACTAATAAAAATAATCAACAAAAAAATGGCAAGGGATTTAAGATTTACAAGAAACATTGGTATCGCCGCCCACATTGATGCTGGTAAAACCACCACCACAGAGCGTATTCTGTATTATGCGGGGGTAAGCCACAAAATTGGAGAGGTTCACGACGGTGCTGCCACCATGGACTGGATGGCCCAAGAGCAAGAGCGTGGTATTACTATCACCTCGGCTGCCACTACCGTGGATTGGAAGTACAGAGAGCAAGACTACCACATTAATATTATCGATACCCCTGGCCACGTGGATTTTACCGTAGAGGTAAACCGTTCGTTACGTGTACTAGACGGCCTCGTGTTTTTGTTTAGTGCGGTTGATGGCGTTGAGCCACAGTCGGAAACCAACTGGCGTTTGGCCAACAACTATAATGTTGCTCGTTTGGGTTTTGTAAACAAGATGGACCGCTCGGGTGCTGACTTTCTTAATGTGTGCAAGCAAGTAAAAGAAATGTTGGGCAGTTATGCCGTGCCTTTGCAATTGCCGATTGGTGCCGAAGATAAATTTGAAGGCGTTGTTGATTTGGTAAACTTCCGTGGTATTAAGTGGAACGAACACGACAAAGGTATGACTTTTGTTGAAGTGCCAATTCCAGACGATATGCTAGAAGAAGCCACAGAATATCGTGAAAAATTGCTAGAAGCTGTTGCCGAGTTTGACGATAGCTTGATGGAAAAATATTTTGAAGACCCTGCTTCTATCACAGAAGACGAAATTTTGGCTGCCTTGCGTGCTGCTACAATTTCTATGAAAATTGTACCAATGCTTTGTGGTTCGTCTTTCAAAAACAAAGGTGTTCAAACCATGTTGGACTATGTGATGGCTATTTTACCATCGCCAATGGACAAAGAATCGGTAACGGGTACAAACCCAGATACAGGCAAAGAAGTAACCCGCAAGCCAGACGTTAAAGAACCTTTTGCTGCTTTGGCTTTCAAAATCGCAACCGATCCTTACGTTGGTCGTTTGTGTTTTGTACGTGCTTATTCGGGTGTATTAGAGTCGGGTTCGTATGTACTAAACAACCGTTCGGGCAACAAAGAGCGTATTTCTCGTATCTTCCAAATGCACGCCAACAAGCAAAATCAAATCGAAAGACTAGAAGCTGGAGACATTGGTGCGGTTGTGGGATTTAAGGATATTAAGACAGGAGATACACTTTCTGACGAAAAAAATCCAATCGTTCTTGAATCAATGGTATTCCCAGAGCCAGTAATTGGTTATGCTATTGAGCCTAAGAAAGCCGCCGACCAAGATAATTTCTCGAAGGCAATTGGTAAATTAATTGAAGAAGACCCAACGCTACAAGTAGAATCGAACGAAGAAACAGGCCAAACCATCATTAAAGGAATGGGCGAGCTTCACCTAGAAATCATCATCGACCGTATGCGTCGTGAATTTAAGGTAGAGGTAAATCAAGGAGCTCCGCAAGTGGCTTATAAAGAAGCACTTACTAAGAAAACCGAACACCGTGAAGTTTATAAAAAACAAACGGGTGGTAAAGGTAAATTTGCCGACATCGTGTTTGAACTTGGACCAAGAGAAGACGAAAAAGAAGGTCTTGAGTTTGTAAACGGTATTGTGGGTGGTGTTATTCCAAAAGAATTTATCCCTGCCATTCAGAAAGGTTTTGCCGAAGCCATGAAAACGGGTGCTTTGGCTGGCTACCCAATGGATTCTATGCGTGTGCGTATCTACCACGGCTCGTTCCACGATGTCGATTCAGATGCTCTTTCGTTTGAATTGGCCGCTCGTAATGGTTACAAAGAAGCCGCTAAACAAGCAGGTGCTAAAATCATGGAACCAATCATGGGTGTAGAGGTACTCACTCCAGAAGAATACACAGGGCCAATCACTGGCGACCTTAACCGTCGTAGAGGTATGATGAAGGGAATGGATTCTAGGGCTGGTTCGCAGGTAATCAAGGCCGATGTTCCACTGTCTGAATTGTTTGGATACGTAACCGACCTCCGTACTATGTCGTCGGGTCGTGCAACTGCCAACCTCACGTTCTCTCACTATGAATTTGTGCCAAACCACATGGCCGAAGAAATTGTGAAAAAAGCCAAAGGTTTGTAATAAAAAAATAGGTTTTCAGCCCATCAGTAAATCCCCCTTTAGGAAAAACTCCTTTTGGGGGATTTTTATTTTCAAAATACCTTTGTGTTTCTTTATGCCTTCGTGCTAAAAATAAATCATTCATTACCACAAAGGAAATTATTCGAACGAAAACTTTGTGTTTCTTTGTGCCTTTGCGGTAAAAATAAATCATTCATTACCACAAAGGAAAATTATTCGGATGCAGACTTTGTGTTTCTTTATGCCTTTGTGGTAAAATTGTACAAAAATCAAAATTGTACTAAAACCAAAACACCTATAAAAATGCAACTCACAAAATCATATCTTGACGAACTTACTTTCAAAATCAATGGGGCGTGTATAGAGGTTCATAAATATCTTGGGCCGGGTTTGCTTGAGGGGGTCTATCACAAATGTTTAGAGCATGAATTAGGGATTAGAAATATCAAACATATTTCCGAATTATTGATTCCTATTGAGTACAAAGGCATCTATGTAGAAGCTGATTTTAGGTGCGACTTATTGATCGAAGACTCCATAATTATTGAATTAAGATCTGTTGATACAATGCACCCAATTTTTACTGCACAACTACTAACATACATGAAATTGATGGAGAAACCCAAAGGTATTTTAGTGAATTTTAATGTTGTAAATCTGATGAAAGAAGGTCAGCAAACATTTGTAAATGAGTATTTTAGGCATCTTCCATCGTGAATACAGTTTTTACCGTAAATCATTCTTTACCACAAAGGCACAAAGGAAACAAAGGGGAATACAGTTTTCTTTACCACAAAGGAAATTATTCGGACGAAAACTTTGTGTTTCTCTGTGTCTTTGTCGTAAAAGTGTATAGATAGGTTTTTTTAAAAATATTGATAATACGATGAGGATAATTTTTAAAGCCATTGTGGGTAGTCAGGCTTATGGCACTAATACAATAGGGTCGGATATAGACATAAAGGGCGTATATGTGCAAGAAACCAAAGACTTGCTGGGCTTTGATTATAAGGAGCAAGTGGAGGTAAGTAAAGACGAGTGCTATTATGAACTTAGGCGGTTTTTGCAATTGTTACAGTCGGCCAATCCTACGATGTTAGAATTGCTTTTTATGCCCCAAGATTGTATCTTAGAAAAACATATTGCCTTTGATTTAATTCTAAAAAACAAACATAAGTTTCTGACCAAGAAGTGTTGACATTCTTTTGGAGGATATGCCATTGCTCAAATCAAGAAGGCAAGGGGCTTAGAAAAAAAGATGAATTGGGAAAAAGAAAAGATGCTCCGAAAAACCCCAATAGATTTTTGCTACGTGTATCAGCAAGGCAAAACAATGGCTGCGGAGGAGTTTTTGAAAGAGAATAGCATAGCCGAAAAACATTGTGGCTTGGTTAAATTAAACCATTTCAAGGACTGTTACGCTTTGTATCACGACCCTACCCAAACCCTTGGTTACAGAGGGATTACCTCCGAAAAAAGTAAGGAATTGATACTTAGCTCTGTACCCAAACAAGCCAATGACCTAACCATTCTTTATTACAACAAAGACGGGTATTCGATGCACTGCAAAGATTATCTTCAATATACCGATTGGTTAAAAAATAGAAATACCCAGCGGTATGTGGATATAGAAACCCACGGGCAGCAAATAGACGGCAAAAATTTTTTACATTGCCAGCGATTGTTGGATATGGCCTTAGAAATTGCTGAGCAAAAAACCGTTGTCGTTCGCCGACCCAATGCTCAAGATTTATTGAAAATACGCAGAGGGGAAATAAACCTAGAGAATTTTATACAAAAAGCGGAAAGGGACATTGAAAAACTGAACGATTATTTCAAAAGTAGCGATTTGCCTGATGATGTGGATGCAAATTTTGTAAACGAATTACTGTTAGAAGTACGAACCCAGTTTGAGCAACATTTGTTGTAAATGCCCTCAGTCTTGATTCAGACGACATTAGATATGAAAAAAATCTTAGTTTTACGGGGTTTACCAGCAAGTGGTAAATCGACGTATGCCCGAAAAACATTAAACGAAAACCCACACGCATGGAAACGCCTCAACAAAGACGAACTTCGTGCCATGCTAGACGATTCGTTGCATAGCCATTCCAACGAAAAATTTGTGGAACGTGTTCGTGATTTGATGCTAATCGAAGCACTTAAAGCAGGTAAACACGTGATAATAGACGACACTAATTTATCAGAAAGGGCTGTGGCTCGTATCAAAGAAATTGTGGATAATTATTGCCAAGAAACAGGCCAAAAAGTGCATATAGACCTCAAAGACATGGGTACAACCCTAGAGGAATGTTTGGAAAGAGATAAAATTCGTGAAAAAAAAGTAGGCGAAAACGTAATTATGAAAATGTATAAAAAACATATTCTGAAAGACGAACGTGGCCCACATTATCAAGAACAAGACCCTACTCTGACACCTATCATTATTTGCGATATTGATGGTACATTGGCCATTATCAAAAATAGAAGCCCCTTCGACGCCAGCCATTACGAGCATGATTTAGTGAATAATCCCATAGCCGACATCGTGAAAACGTATCATCAATTAGGCATAAAAATTATCTTGATGTCGGGCAGAGACGAAAACACCAGAAAGCCTACAACTAACTGGTTGATTGATAATAAAATACCTTACGACGAACTATTTATGCGAAAAGCGGGCGACCAACGCAAAGATGCTATCGTGAAAAAGGAAATTTTTGAAGCCGAAATCAAAGGAAAATATTTTGTAAAATTTGTATTAGACGACCGTAACCAAGTAATTGATTTATGGCGTTTGGAGCTTGGTTTACCTTGTTTACAGGTAAATTACGGCGATTTTTAATATCGATAAAAAACTGTATTTTTAGCCAAAAGCCAAAAGCTATTCAAATAAACCAATAAATATGAAAATCATCACGGGTCAAGATTATATCAATAGTTTGAGGGATAGAAAACTGAATGTTTATCTTTTTGGCGAATTGATTACTGATATTGTAAATCACCCCATGATTCGGCCTTCAATCAATGCCGTTGCCCAAACTTATGACCTTGCCCTACAAGACCCCGACCTTGCTACGGCCATTTCGCCCTATACCAACGAGCGTATCAACCGCTTTTTGCACATTGCCCAGTCTGCTGATGATGTAGTAAAACAAAATCTGATGCAACGCCGCTTAGGGCAACTAACGGGTACGTGTTTTCAAAGATGTGTGGGTATGGACGCTTTTAATTCGCTGTTTTCGACCACCTTCGAGATAGACAAAAAATACCAAAGCCATTACCACGAAAAATTTAAGGCGTTTCTCACAGACGTACAATCCAAAAATCAGGTAATTGGCGGAGCGATGACTGATGTAAAAGGCGACCGCAGCCTTGCCCCGCACCAACAAGCCGACCCCGATTTGTTTGTGCATATCACAAAAAGGACTTCCGAAGGTGTGTATCTAACGGGTGCAAAAGCCCATCAAACGGGGTGTTTAAACTCGCATTGGTTGTTGGTTATGCCCACCATGAGGCTTAGTGAAAACGATAAAGATTATGCCATTGTGGGGGCTATACCCGTTGATGCACAGGGGATTACCTATATTTATGGGCGGCAGTCTTGTGATACCCGTAGTATGGAACAGGGCGATATAGATGTGGGTAATGCCCAGTTTGGAGGCCAAGAGGCCATGGTTATTTTAGACAATGTGTTTGTGCCTAACCATTTGATATTTATGAATGGCGAATACGATTTTGCTTCGATGCTCGTAGAGCGGTTTACGTGCTATCATCGCCGAAGTTATGTCTGTAAAAGTGGGGTGGGCGATGTACTGATTGGGGCAGCGGCCACCATTGCCGACTATAACGGTGCCGATAAAGCATCGCACATCAAAGACAAACTAGTGGAAATGACCCATCTCAACGAAACCATTTTTGCTACGGGTATGGCGGCTTCGTATCAGTCGAAAGCAACGGCTTCGGGTAATTTTATACCAAACGATTTACTGGCCAATGTTTGCAAACATCATGTAACCAAAATACCTTACGAGATTGCTCGATTGGCTCAAGATTTGGCAGGCGGTATCATGGTTACGCTACCGTCTGAACAAGATTTTAGAAGCGAGGCAGTAGGCCATTTATTAGAAAAATACCTCAAAGGCCGTGCCGATGTAAGCACCGAAGACCGCATGAGAATACTAAGGCTCATCGAAAACATGACCCTTGGCCGCAATGCCGTGGGCTACCTCACCGAAAGTATGCACGGAGCAGGCAGTCCCCAAGCCCAACGCATACAGATTGCCCGACAAATGGAACTAGACAAAAAGAAAACCTTGGCCAAAAATTTGGCTGGCATAAAACAATCATTAAATATTGACTAAGAAACGGGAAAAGAACAGCGGTTTTTAACCTCGTCTTGCTTTATTCATAAATTTCTTTCATTCATAAAATTCATTCTTTCATAAAACTCATTCAAAACTCAAAATGCTCACTTGCCAAAAACATTTGTTTTCATTACCTACCGATGTGCATTATCTCAACTGTGCAACGATGTCGCCTTTGCCCAAAAGTGTAGAACAGGCTGGTTATCAGGGTATTCAGCGAAAAGTATTGCCTTATGGCCTTACCCAAGAAAAGTTTTTTGATGAAATTCAGCCCCTAAAACAGAAATTTGCCCAACTGATAAACTGCCCCGACCCCGAGCGAATAGCCATTATTCCAGCCGTGAGTTATGGCATGGCAACGGTTGCCAAAAACCTAGCCGCCAAACCCGCCCTTTTGCCAGGCCAGCATATCTTGACGATTCAAGACGAGTTTCCGAGCGATGTTTATGCTTGGGATGCTATCTGTGCCGAAAAACAGCTTAGTGTCAAAACCGTGGGGATTCCCGAAGGACTAGAAAACCGAGCCACACGCTGGAACGAACGTATCCTAGAATCTATCAATCATAGTACGTGTATGGTGGTTTTGCCACATATTCACTGGACAGACGGCACCAAGTTTGACCTCGTGGCCATTGCCGAACGTGCTAGACTATACGGTGCTTTGATGGTTATCGATGCCACGCAGTCGGTGGGGGCATTGCCGCTTGA
>JAYWHL010000100.1:0-12670 GCA_043777715.1 Cytophagaceae bacterium
GGCGATTTGGTAAATAATATTGCCACGGAGGTAAATAGTTATATTGATATTTTTAATAAAATAAAAGCTCCGATGGGCGTTTATAGCACGCTTGGCAACCACGACTACGGCGACTATGCCAAATGGGACAGCCCACAAGCCAAGGCTCAAAATTTAAAAGATTTGAAACACGCTCATAAAGTTTTGGGCTGGGATTTATTGAACGACGAAAACCGAATTATTACACAAAATGGCGAGCATTTGGCCTTGGTGGGCGTACAAAACTGTGGTTTTGGGCGATTTAGTCGTCAAAATTATGGTAATCTCAAAAAGGCAGTTGAGCGTACCGACGATGCGGCTGTGAAATTACTACTTTCGCACGACCCTCAACATTGGGACGGAGAGGTAAATACCAAATACAAGGACATAGACGTAATGTTTGCGGGGCATACCCACGGCACGCAATTTGGGATAGAAGTAGGCGACAAAACGTGGTCGCCAGCACAGTATGTTTACAAACAATGGGCGGGGTTATACCAAGAAAACGACCAGTTTTTGTACGTAAACCGAGGTTATGGTTATATTGGCTACCCTGGGAGAATAGGAATGCCTCCCGAAATCACAATTTTTGAATTGATAAAGGCTTAATTAGTGTTCAAAACAATAAATTTAGTAACCACTGGATTGGAAGTATTAAAGGCTCTATCTTTAACTTTGATTTCAAATCTTAGGGTATCGTTTTTGGGAGAAAATGCTGCTGGAACATCTAACGAATAATACAAGAAACCATCGATGGGGTCGGCTCGGCCGTCGGTTCTTAGTCTTGGAAAACGCCCATTTTGTTGCACCAACGAACTACCCGAAATATCCAAAAAATTTCCTTTTTTGCTTCTAAAGGTTTTGAGTAAATAATTATAATAATCTTCCTTAAAGCTATTTTTATAGGTTTTGAGCAAAACACTATCGGCTTTGATGGTGGCAGGACTAATACCCAAATCGCCATCACCGTCTTTAAAAAATAGGGTAATAACCACGGAATCTTTTTTGCCTAAAAACGAATCATTTACCGTAAATTTTTTGATGTCCTGAAACTCAATCGTAGGTGTATTGTCGTATTCGGGACTTTGAACACAGGCCCAACACAAGGCCGAAGCTAAAAGCAGAGATAGGTATTTTTTCATAGTGTTGGCAAAGCCTAATTTTGTAATTATGAGTTGTGATGATAACATCTTGAAAAATCAAACGTTGAAAAAACAAAAATCTTTTATGATTTTTGGGGAAACCTTGAAAAACTAAATAAATTGCTTTTTGTTAAAAGACCATCCGCTTGTAAAATTGCAAAAACAACCACGTTAAACCAAAAAAGAAATTGAATAAAGAGGTGCTAAGAAAAGCGGCTTCGTTTTGTGCTTATCAAGAACGCACACATCGGGAAGTTCGCCTACGTTTACAAGACTGGGATACTTGGGGCGATGAAGCCGAGGAAATCATTGCGTGGCTCATTGCCGAAAACTATGTAAACGAAGAGCGATTTGCCAAAGTTTTTGCAGGAAGCAAGTTTAGGGTAAAACAGTGGGGTCGCCAAAAAATATTGTTTGAACTCAAAAACCGTGGGCTATCGCCGTATTGTGTGAACAAAGGCATGGCCGAAATTGAAGACGATGCTTATTTAGAAACTCTGACCGACTTGCTCAACAAAAAAAGAAAGGAACTTGTGGGTCAAGTTCCTATCGTTGTTCAACAAAAAATGGCTCGTTTTGCCATGGGTAAAGGCTTTGAAACCGACCTCATTTGGGATATAATCAGAGCGATGAAAATGTAAGATATTTTGTCTAATATACTTATCATCAATAGATTAAGAATTTTTCATGCCCTGATTTATTACAAGCCTATCTCAAAATTTCTCGGGCTATGGTCATGCGTTGAATCTCGGAAGTGCCTTCATAAATTTGGGTTATTTTGGCATCTCGCATTAATCTTTCTACATGGAATTCTTTTACAAATCCATAGCCCCCATGTACCTGAACAGCCTCTACGGTGGTGTTCATGGCCACTTCTGATGCAAATAGTTTGGCCATTGCCGCAGATTTTACGTAGTCTCGGTGGGCGTCTTTGTCGGCAGCGGCCGTGAGGCACATCAACCTTGCGGCTTCGATGTTCATGGCCATATCGGCCAGTTTGAACTGAATGGCCTGATGTTCGGCAATGGCTTTGCCAAAGGCTTTGCGTTCTTTTGCATATTTTACGGCCAGTTCATAAGCTCCCGAAGCTATGCCCAAGGCTTGTGCCGCTATGCCAATGCGGCCACCGTTGAGGGTGGTCATGGCAAATTTAAAGCCAAAACCATCAGGCCCGATGCGGTTTTCTTTAGGCACTTTCACGTCCGTAAACATCAACGAATGCGTATCCGAACCCCTTATGCCTAGTTTATCTTCTTTTTTGCCAACCACAAAGCCTTCTGTTCCTCGCTCAACAATCAAACAATTAATGCCTTTATGGCCTTTTTGGCGATCGGTTTGTGCCATTACCAAATAGGTACTGGCTTGGCCGCCGTTGGTTATCCAGTTTTTTGTACCGTTTAGGAGGTAGTAATCGCCCATGTCAATAGCGGTGGTTTGTTGCGAGGTGGCGTCGGACCCGGCCTCTGGTTCCGACAAACAAAATGCCCCAATTTCTAGGCCTTGGGCTAGGGGTATGAGGTACTTTTGTTTTTGGGCTTCGTTGCCATAGTTTTCTAAACCATAACATACCAAGGAGTTATTAACCGACACCATTACCGAAGCCGAGGCGTCTATTTTTGATAGTTCTTCCATGGCCAAAACATACGAGATGGTATCCATACCGCCGCCGCCATATTGTGCCGAGACGGTCATGCCCAAAAAGCCCATTTCGCCCATTTTTCTGACCAATTCTCTAGGGAAAGATTGTTTTTCGTCTCTTTCCAAAACGCCAGGGAGCAATTCGGTTTGGGCAAAATCTCTGGCTGCGGCCTGTACGGCTAGATGTTCTTCTGTGAGTTCAAAGTTCATTTTTTTACTGGCTATGTTTTTATATGATGAATTTTAGTTTTGTGGCGATTGGCCAAGCCAAGGGTTATCAGCACTAGTTTGTCAATAATCAACCGCCAAAAGCTGATATTAATTACGATTTGTAAATATATAAATAGTATGCAAGCATAACAATTTTACACAAAAAAATGTTAGAATTTCAAAAGATAACGTTCAATTATGTCAAAACATCAAAAAATCATTGTTTGGTTTAGAAACGACCTCCGTATCCACGACCACGAAGCCCTATCAAAGGCCATCGAAAATGCCCAAAGCATAGTTCCTGTCTATATTTTTGACCCTCGTTGGTTTAAAATCACAGACCTAGGTTTTGAAAAAACGGGTAATCTTAGAACTCAATTTTTGCTAGAAGCCGTACAAGATTTACAGAATAATCTAAAAAAAATTGGCTCTGAATTGATTATACGGACAGGCAAACCCGAAGACATACTGCCGCAAATGGCCGAAAAGCTAGGTGCTACGGCCATTTATACGTCTGAAGAAGTTACGGACGAAGAAATTGCGGTGGATTCTGTAATAGAAAAACGGCTCAAAGCCGAGGGGATTTCGATGAATTTTTATTGGATGAGTACGCTCTATCATCTCGACGACCTCCCTTTTGATATTGATAAATTGCCAGATGTTTTTACACAGTTTAGGAACAAAACCGAGCGATTTGCCAAAATCAGGACTTCGTATCCAAGTCCTCAAAAATTGGCTTTTACCGAAACCATAGACCTAGGCCAGTTGCCAAGTTTGAGCGAATTGGGTTTTGAACAAGCCGAAAGCCAAGACCGCAAGCAAGCACTCCATTTTGTGGGTGGCGAAACCGCCGCTTTGGCAAGGCTAGAACATTATTTTTGGGAAAGCGATAGCCTAAAATCCTATAAAATTACCCGAAACGAAATGCTGGGGAGTAATTATTCGTCAAAGTTTTCTGCTTGGTTGGCTTTGGGCTGTATTTCGCCAAGAAAAATTTATGAGGAAATAAGCCGCTACGAAACCGAACGAACAAAAAACGAATCGACGTATTGGTTGATTTTTGAATTGATTTGGCGAGATTATTTTAGGTTTGTGGCCATGAAATTTGGCAATAAATTGTTTTTTCAAGAGGGATTTATGAACGATACCCGAACCGAATGGCAAGAAAATCGTAGGATTTTTGACCAATGGAAACTTGGCCAAACGGGCGTACCCCTGATTGATGCTAATATGCAGGAATTGCTAAAAACGGGTTTTATGAGTAATCGTGGCCGACAGAATGTGGCTAGTTTTTTAACCAAAGACCTTAAAATCAATTGGTTGTGGGGGGCGGCGTGGTTCGAGAGCCAGTTGTTAGATTATGACGTTTGTTCTAATTATGGTAACTGGCAATATGTGGCGGGCGTGGGCAACGACCCCCGAGAAAACCGCTATTTTAATATCTACACCCAAGCCACTCGCTACGACCAGGCTGGGCAATATGTAAAGCACTGGCTACCAGCCTTAAAAAATATTCCTGCCGAAATGGTACATAAAGTTGGGCTATTGTCTGCCCAAGAACAAAGCAAATTTGGGCTAAGGATTGGGGTTGATTATCCAAAAGCCATGATAAATGTTGGAAAATGGTTAAAGTCTTAAAAATTTTAAAAAGATGGTACATTTTTTGATAAGTGATTGATACGAAAACCTAGCTTTTTCGTTTATCATCTAATCAACAACTGTTTTATTTTTATGAAAAAAATCGTTTTTTTGGCAATAATGTTGCCCATTTTTACTGCTTGTGTGAGCAAAAAACAATTTGCCGAAGTTCAGAGCCAACTTACAAAGTTTGAAAGCCAACGCCTTGCCACGCAAATAGACCTTGACAAAGCCAAGGCCAGTTTGGTTGATTGCGATAAGCTGACGGCTGGTTTACGTTCTGACCTCAAAGGCAAAGATGCTGAATTGCAAAGCCGCTCGGCACAGCTAAAAACTTTGCAAGAAGAGTTAGATTATCAGAAAAAAACCAATACCAATCTCCTAGACCGCCTTTCCGACCTGTCGGTTGTGAGCAAAACTGGGGCTGAAAATATCAAGAAAACCCTTGAAACCATGAACGAGCAAAGCCGTTATATCAAGGATTTGAATAGCTCGGTTCGGCGGAAAGATTCTACAAATTTGGCTTTGGTTATGAACCTAAAACGCTCGTTATCAGACATTAACGATGAAGATGTAAGTATTGAAGTAAAAAAAGGAGTGGTTTATATTTCTATTTCTGATAAACTTTTGTTTAAATCGGGCAGTGCCGAAATTAATCAAAAAGCAGAGACTGTTTTAGAAAAAGTGGCAAGGGTTGTGAACGACCACAAAGAATTGGATATATTGGTAGAAGGCCACACCGACAACGTACCCATTGCGACCGATTGCCTGAAAGACAACTGGGATTTGAGTGCCAAGCGTGCCACGGCGGTTGTGAGAATGCTACAAGGAAAATTTATGGTAATGCCCGAACGCATGACGGCTGGCGGACGGTCAGAATTTGTACCGAAACAAGCTAATGATAACCTAGAAGGCCGCAAACAAAACCGCAGAACCGAGATTATCGTTACTCCGAAATTAGACCAGTTTTTTCAGTTACTTAATGGCCAAGATGGAAAGTGATATTGGTAAAATTGTTGTCATAATACGTAAGGCTTCGCTCAATGCGAAGCCTTACGTATTTTAACTACGCTGCCACTGAAAGCAATCGACTTACCATCAGACTGGCGTGGTGTTTGGTGTGTAAGGCCGTAAAATAAAACATTTCTCTGGCCGTAAGGGCTTTGAGGGCAGGGTGTGGAATAACGATGGTGTCTAGTTGTTCTTCTGTGAAATCATTCTCAAAAAAGGCAAGTAGCTGGTCGTTTAGGTGGTCAAAATTCGCAACCAAATCCGTTACGCTGTCGCCCGTTTCTATCACAGGTAAAAAAGGCCCAAAAGCCTTAAATGTTGTTTTTAGTCCTTGGTTGTATAAATCCAAAATTTCGTCGTAAGGTCTTGATTGCCAGTTGGCTTTACCCCATTTTTCTACCATAAAATCTTTGCCTTTGGCCAAAAGGTTGTTCAACTGTGCTACCGACTGGCTTAGGTGCTGGAGGTTTTCGGCAGCCGACCATTTATCTTCTGACGGTCGAGCAAAAAGAGCTGTTTGGTTAGCCGTTTCGGCAATGTTTTTGGCTTGGGCAAAAGCCTCTTCCAAAAACGATTTGAGTGTTTCTTTGTTCATGTTTTTTTGTTAAAATAGGTGTAATTCATTTTTCTTTTTCCGTGGTTGGTGGCTCACTAAACACCTTTGCGAAAGCAATATTGTAAAATAAATTTCTGTGTTATGCTACATTTTATAAAGTTTTCCAGTGGTCAGCCTAGCACATTGTTTCTAAATCTTTCAAGGCAATTGGCCAAAGGCTTTCTTTGAATGTTTTTCTAAAAAAACCAAAATGTCCGATTGATTTTACCTTAAAGTTTTCAGGCTTTAACTCCTCAATATCAATGCGTTGTGTGCTTTTTATGTGTTTCCAAAAGTTAGTAATATTTTTGTGGTTAGAAATCGGGTCGTCTGATGCCCAATATACTTTTATGGCAAAAGGTATGGCGTTGTAATAGCCTTTGGGTACGGTTTTTCCCAAGAATCTTTCATCAAAAAAATAGTCGGGTACACTACACCAATCTCGCCAAGTATTGGTAATGTTTTTGGGTAAATCTTCCATCAAGCCAAGTTTTTTGGTTGCTGTATATCCAAACAAAAAATGGGTAATTGGCCTAACAATCTCGAAAAAAAAATGCGTTTGTAGCCTGTACGCCCAAGGCATATTACCCCAATATCCTGCCGAAGTTGCAAACGTAAACATTCCTTTTATCTTATTTAGGTTTGGCATTAGCCCAATTTTTTGCCCACCCACGCTATGGCCTACAATCAGTTTTGGTAGATTTTCAAAACGCCCATCGAGGTAGTCTAAAACAGCGGGCATATCCAACATTGGCCAGTCAAGATACTGATAATCACAGCCTTTAAGGCCACCAAGAGGTTGAGATTCGCAAATACCACGGTAGTCGTAATAACAAACTACGAAGCCATTTTGAGCTAAATAATTTGCAAAATTGGCATAGTATTCTTTTGGAGTAGCCGTAGCCGAGTTTATCTGAACTACGGCCTTGGGCAACGACGAAGGTACTACCAACCTAGCTGCCAGCACCACGCCATCAGCACAGGTAATGTTTATTTTTTCGATATTCATAATTTTGAAAGAATTTTCGGAAAGGTGTTTCCAATCGCCGTGTGGTGTAAGGCCTTGGAAAACAACCAGTTGCACTTTAATTTAATGATGATTTTGTTATTTTACCAAACGATTGTTTGGTAAAATAACAAAATCGTTTTCAAACAAAAAAATGAAGGCTATTTTTTTTAGGAAGATTTTTTAAGAGAACCAAGTATCGATGGTAGCTTTTACAATATTTTGGCGGGTTTGCCAGTCGCCCGAAACGTCAATAAAATTGATATTGCGGTTTAGGAGGGCTTGTTTAAAAATTTGGTACATTTCTTGGCGTTTGTGGCCTAAATCTCGTAGGCCGTCTGCCACCCAAGGTACATCGATGTTCAACAAAAAATATTGGTCGAAATTACAAGCCTTTTCTAGGTCATAAAGCACGGGCGGTATTTGTTGGAGATAATATTCCGAATAGATTTGAGTAGTGATTAAATCGGTATCACAAAACAACAACTTATTGGCTATCAGTGTTTTATGGTGTATGGCTTGTTGTTGGGCATGGCCAATTTTGATAATATCGTTTATATCAAAATCGTTAGAAGTTACAACATCTCTTGCTACTTCGTGTACGAATTGTGTATCATAAAAAGTGGCCAATTGCCTTGATAACGTACTTTTACCAACCGATTCTGGGCCAAAAAGGCAGACTTTTTTTACAAAAAAAGGTCTAACAACCGTTGGAATAAACGCCCAGTACTTGAAAGGCTTTTGTCTGATTTGGGTAGCTGAAATTGGGAATTTTTCTCTGTTTATATCAAACAAAACACAAGGAATGCCTAAGTGCTGGGCTAGGGGCTGGCCATAGTTTTCCGAACAAAAAAAGGCTTTTATGTTAGGAAATCGCTTTTTGATAAAAACTGCCCAAAGAGCCGTTGCTTCAAAAAGCGGTAATGCAGGGTTATGAAAATCGTCTGGTTCAAGGGCTAGTTCCACTCTTGGGTTTTCTCCAAAAATTTGTTGTAGCCAAGCAAATCTAATATCGGGGCTTATCGGGTCTTGGGGCGTAAAACTCATCGAAACAATCACTTTTTCGCATTGCCCGAGGGCAAAATCAATCAATGCTAAATGCCCTTTGTGCAGGGGGAGGAATTTACCAAAAACAAGGCCTGTTTTAATCATCGAATCCAAGGGAGTGTTGGCTTAAAGTATGTAAATTGGGAGGCAGTATTGAAGAGACAGAAAATAGGAGTTATCTATTTGATTATCAATTTGTTACATCTACTCAAAATGTGGTTTAATTTTGCTTAAATACGTGCTATTCAGTACAAATAGCCATTTATTGGATTAAGTTGCCCAAGGTTTTTGCCCTTTTTCCAAAGTTATACAACCGCTATACCTGCCCGGTACCCACTCGTAGGCTAGGGCTTGGGTGCAACCGATTTCTGAGGTGAAATAGCCCAATAATGTAATTTCTTTTAGTAATCTAAAAAACTGTGGTTCTTTGTTGCCTGCTTGGGTATTGTCGAGGGCTTCGGCTTCGGCAATTTTTAATAAAGCGGTTTTTTGGGAGATAGAAATCTCTAAAAAAGGCTTTCCAAATGCTTTTTTTGCTTCTTGATCAATTTTTAAAAGTCCTTTTTTAAAGATATTTTGTTCTTTTAAGGCATAGCAATCACTTAACATTTTGTTGATAAATGGCCCAACGCCCGCAGCTTTTGCCCCTGGGGTATCGGTTGTAGGAATGATGAGGTCGGCGAGGTCGGCCAAGAAATTTTCTTGGTAGGCATCAAATATTAGTGTTTTCTTGGTATCGACTGATGTATCGGCTTTGGTTAATATTCCTGCCAGTGTGGGCGAAACCAAGCTGCCGCCCATGATTAAGGCTACTGTTTGTAAAATATCTCTTCGGTTCATAATAAATCTAGTTGAAAATTTGCCACTAAAACCAATACCAAACTACAAACTTTGAAGCATATCTCAAAATTGATATGACAGGATTTACCATCAAAAAATATTATCAAAGTATATTTTTACCAAATTAGCTTTGGCATAAAGACCTGATAACCAAAGAAAAATTTTATATTTGTGGCTATTCGATTAGATACTTTTGTAAAATTTGTTAATTCAAAGAAAAAATTTAATTATGTCAAGTCTAAAAAATCAAAAAGGAGTTTTGCACGGCGACGCCCTTCAAGAATTGTTTGAAATAGCCAAACAACATCAGTTTGCTCTTCCAGCCGTTAATGTTACGGGTACAGATACCGTAAATGGTGTGATGGAGGCCGCCAAAGAGGTAAATTCGCCTGTAATTATTCAGTTTTCAAATGGGGGTTCTATCTTTTATGCAGGCAAAGCCCTAAGCAACGAAAACCAAGCCGCAGCCATTGCTGGGGCTATTTCGGGTGCTACACATATCCACCAATTGGCCGAGGCTTATGGTGTGCAGGTAATTTTACATACCGACCACTGTGCTAAAAAATTATTGCCTTGGATAGATGGTTTGTTAGACGCTGGCGAAAAGTTTTATGCCCAACATGGCAAGCCGCTTTTCTCGTCTCACATGATAGATTTATCAGAAGAGCCGATTCATGAAAACATCGAAATTTGTAAAACATATCTTGAAAGAATGGCCAAAATGGGCATGACCCTTGAGATAGAATTGGGCGTAACGGGTGGCGAAGAAGACGGCGTTGATAACTCGGACGTTGATTCATCAAAATTATATACTCAACCATCAGAAGTGGCTTATGCTTATGAAGAATTGAGCAAAATTTCTCATCGTTTTACGGTTGCAGCGGCTTTTGGCAATGTGCATGGTGTTTATAAGCCAGGGAATGTAAAATTACAGCCCGTTATTTTGCATAATTCGCAAGAGTATATCAGAGAACATTACAAACTAGAGGCCGCCAAGCCAATCAATTTTGTGTTTCATGGTGGCTCGGGGTCGTCTCGTGACGAAATCCGTGAGGCTCTTTCGTATGGAGCCATCAAAATGAATATTGATACTGACCTTCAGTGGGCATTTTGGGAAGGTATTTTAGGGTTTTATAAATCTAAAAGCGAATACCTACAAGGCCAAATTGGAAATCCTTCGGGCGAGGATTCTCCAAACAAAAAATACTATGACCCAAGAGTTTGGCTACGTGAAGGCGAAAAAACCTTTGTGAGTCGCCTAAAACTGGCCTTTGAAGACCTCAATGCTTTGAACGTAAATCAATATCTTTAGAATAAATTGAGCCATATTTTTGCGATTTTTGTATTTATCAGTCTTGTTTTTTGAAAATTTGTCAAAAAATAAAAAATCTATTGAAAATACTTGTGTTTCAAAATTTTCTAAGAGATATTTGTTTTATTAAAAAAGATTTTTAGCAAAATCAAATCAACATGACTTTAATTGACATTGTTGTTGGTATCATTCTCTTGCTCAGTCCAAAAGCATGAGATAGGTTGTATAGCATATATTCAAAAAAGACCTTTCTCATTGCAGAGAAAGGTCTTTTTTTATTCCCCAAACAGAAAAAATTATCCAAAATATAAAAATGGAACTAAATAAATACTCCCGTACCCTTACTCAAGAAGTAACCAATCCTGCCGCTAAGGCAATGTTATACGGAATCGGTCTGACCACCGAGGATATGCAAAAAGCCCAAATTGGCATTGCCAGTACGGGTTATGAAGGCAATACTTGTAATATGCACCTAAACGGATTATCTGTTCACGTGAAAAAGGGCGTACAAGAAAACGGCATGGTGGGTTTGATTTTTCATACCATTGGTGTCTCGGACGGAATGACCAACGGCAATAACGGAATGTCTTATTCATTGCCTTCTCGTGATTTGATTGCCGATTCTATCGAAGACGTTGTGGGAGCTCAATGGTACGATGGTGTGATTGCCGTGGTGGGTTGCGACAAAAATATGCCAGGGGCCATGATGGCTTTGGCTCGTTTGAATCGCCCAGGAATGTTGGTGTACGGTGGAACTATCAAAACGGGCGAATATAAAGGTAAAAAATTAGACATCGTTTCAGCTTTTGAGGCTTTGGGACAGAAATTCGCAGGAACAATCTCTGACGAAGACTATGAAGGCGTTATCAAAAATGCCATTCCTGGGGCGGGTGCTTGCGGAGGAATGTACACCGCCAACACGATGGCGAGTTCGATGGAAGCCATGGGTTTGACTTTACCCAATTCATCAACGTACCCAGCAACGCACGAAGGTAAAAAGGCTGAATGTTTGGCCATCGGAGCAGCGATGAAAGTACTTTTGGAGAAAAATATTTGCACCCGTGATATTATGACTCGTAAGGCATTTGAAAACGCCATGACGGTTGTGATGGCGATGGGTGGTTCGACTAATGCGGTGCTTCATTATTTGGCAATTGCTCGTGCGGCAGGTATAGAATTTACTTTGACAGACATTCAAGATATTTCGGACAGAGTGCCTTTAATTTCAGATTTGAAACCTTCTGGGAAGTATTATATGGAAGATATGCTTGCCATTGGAGGTGTGCAGGCGGTGATGAAATATTTGTTGCAAGAAGGACTTCTACACGGAGATTGCATGACGGTTACGGGCAAGACCATTGCCGAGAATTTAGCTGATATTCCGAGCTTAGACTTTGATAATCAGAAGATTATCTATCCATTATCGAAACCATTAAAGGCTTCTGGACATTTGCAAATTCTTTACGGAAACTTGGCAACTGACGGTGCGGTGGCAAAAATTACAGGCAAAGAAGGCTTGAAATTTGAAGGAAATGCCAAAGTTTGCGAATGCGAAGAGGAAGTAATTGAATTCTTGCAAAAAGGCGAAATCAAGGCAGGTATGGTAATCCTGATTCGTAACGAAGGACCGAAAGGTGGACCAGGAATGCCTGAAATGTTAAAGCCAACTTCGGCAATTATGGGGGCAGGTTTGGGCAATTCGGTAGCCATGATTACGGACGGGCGTTTCTCGGGAGGTACGCATGGTTTTGTGGTCGGACACGTTTCGCCCGAAGCCCAAGATGGTGGAAATATTGCCTTGGTAAAAGACGGTGATTTGATTACGATTGATGCTGAAAACAACGTTCTTCATGTTCATGTTTCAGACGAAGAATTAGCGGAAAGACGTAAACTTTGGAAACCCATCGAATCGCCTTTCAAACAAGGCGTTCTAAGAAAATATATCAAAAATGTGAGTAGTGCGAGTTTGGGGTGTGTTACGGATTTGTAGGCGTAAATTGTCTAAACTTGGATTCTTAGGATTTATAGATTAATTGGATTGAGAGTAAAGCAAAAAATCCAATCAATCCATTAATCCGATAAATCCCGATTTGGATTGGGAATGAAGCAAAAATTGTCTAAACTTGGATTTGTGGGATTCGTGGATTAGTTGGATTAAGAGCAAAGTACAAAATCCAATCAATCCATTAATCCGATAAATCCCGATGCTGACA
>JAYWHL010000101.1:0-4465 GCA_043777715.1 Cytophagaceae bacterium
CCTACGATGGTCATTAATATACCGATACCATGCGATAGGGCATTGGCCAGTTCGGTTTTGGTGGCGTAGTTGTTGTTCAAGGTGTAACGATTTGGTTTAATTTAATAACTCAACAAGCCCTTTTGTAAATGGGTTCAAAGCCTTGAAATTAAGGCATAATACTTACTTTTTTTACAAATACTTGTCCATTACTGGCCACTAGGTGTAGTAAATAAATGCCCGAAGCTAGGTTTTTGGGTAAAACAATAGTGCATTCGCAAACTGGACTATTTTCATTTTCTGATTTGAAAGTTTGGACAAGGTTTCCTGCAAAGTCCAAAAGTTGAATTTGGGTCAAGCAATCGTCTTTGAGGGTGTTTTCTATCTTCATAATATCTTTGGCGGGGTTTGGATACACCAAATATTTATTTTCAGCATCGCTTATTACCTCTTGGTTTTGATACGCATACCGCTTTCTGATTACCTGATAAGGCAAGATTCCTGTTGCACCAGTACTGGTTTTTTCGATGACTTCTTTTAGTTTTTTGTTGGCATAATATTCATAATCTGTTAAGGTTTGTGTTTGGGTATTTTCAAAAATACCCAATTCATATCCTGCATCTTTGGCAATGGCATTGCTTTGTATCAGCAAGCCCTCTTGGCTATATTTATTTGTCCTTTTATAACTTTGTTCTAGGCTTTTAGAGGTTTTGTTATACCAAGCAATCGTATAACTTACTGCTTGATTATTGGCATCAAACTGGTACTCTTCCTTGGTTTGAATGGTTATGTTTTGGCGATTGCTTAGCCAAGAATCACTATAACTTCTTGTAATTAGATTCCCCCGACTGTCGTATTCGTATTCATAAAAAAACTTCATAGATTGCCCTGTGTTATCGTTACTTAAAAAAGTTTTTTTACTAATCTTGTTTTGTGTATTGTACTCATTTTCAATAATATACCTATTGTTGTTAATCGTATTGCTTGTGCTGGCTCGTATTTGATTTCCATTGTTATCATACTCAAAAACGGTTTTTGATACTTCAATCTCTGAGGTATTATCGGCCAAAATTCGCTCTGAATCTATCAGTAATTGCCTTTGGGCATTATAAGAATACCGATGAAAATTGCTTGTAGTATAGGCTTTGAGGCTAAAATCGTAAAATGCTTGTTTATCACTTGCCAGACTGTCGAACTCATTATATGTCCATTCGTTTAGGGTTTTATATAAACCATTGGTTGCACTAATCCCTTTTATTTCTTCTCGTATTTTTTGATTTTTGGGGTTGTAGGTATAAACAGTTTCTCTTTTAAGTGCTTGATTATCAGTAACAAAACCGAGTATTTCTGATGATTTTATCAGTAAGTTCTTAGGGTCAAAATATTGGATAGTGGCCAAAGGCAATGCCTGATTTTTCCAAGTATTGAGCTTTACATCAAGGGTATCGGTATAAACATAGCTAGTTTCTTGGCTTTGGCCAAACGAATGATATGCAGTAAATAGGAAGAAAAGTAGGAGTAGAGGCTTCATGCAGTAAGTGGTTTTTGGTAATTTAGTTATCAATTACTTATGTCAGCTCTCCCTTTTTCATAAATATAATGTTAGAGATAACCGATTTTTTGTTCGCACGTTTAATTTACTTCTTTTTTGACTGTCCAGTCCTCTAAATTTATGCCCTTAATACGCTCAAAGTGTCCTGTGTTGTTTGTAACCATAACCAAATTATTGATTATAGAAGTTACGCCTATCAAAAGGTCGAAGTCGTCAATGCGTGTTCCCGCTTTTCGAAGTCTTGCTTTTTCTTTAGCGTAGAGGTTCAATGCACCAAAAATAGGTAAAATCTGTACGCCTGTCAGAAAATTATCCAATGCCTTTCCGTTTTTGTCTGGGCGTTCGCTGTTTTCTACGCCAAATTTTAGTTCGGCTAAGGTTATTTCTGAAATAAAACAGTCGTCTGCGGTTAAGCCTTCAAATTTACTTTCGAGGTCGAACTTGCCTTTCATGTAGAAGATAGCAATGTTGGTATCTATCAAATACTTTTTCAAAACGATTCTATTTGACGGTTAAAAACTCTACTTTCTCGAATTTCTTCAATGATTTCTTCGGCTGATTTTGATGACTCGAACGCCCCGAAAGCCTTTTTGAAAGACGATTTTTTAGGTTTTAAATCTGATTTGACTGATGCCGTTAGTTTGGCTATCAAATCTAATTTATTGGTTGGGCTGAGGTTGTCTAACAAACCAAAATAACCCTCTATTATTTTTGAATTAAATGCTGTTGTATTCATGTTTTTATTTTTTATTTTCCTTGAAATATGCCGTTGATGAAATTACCTTGTTCGGTTATTTTACCTCGGTAATCAAATCGTTTTCCTTGGTGTAATACACCGTTTTTGAAAAACCATCTTCTTTTCAGGTAAGAAACCAAATATGTTTTTCATTATCATATTCGCCTATAAATTTTCTAATAATCTGACCTCCAATTGTCATTTCTTCATCGATTTGGGCTAATTGTTCAACTTTATTCTAAGTTATACAAGTTACCAAAGTTCAACAACTTCCGTCAGTCCACCACTTGCCACAAACCCATTGATACCGCCCCTGCGGTTGGGTGCAACATTTTTTGTCGGACTACACAAATTGCACTTTTTGATTTTGTAGTTCTACGTTGAAATTAATTTTTGCTCCTAACGCTGTAAAAACCTTTAAAATTGTTTCAAAACGAGCATTAGTTACACTATTCTCAATTTTTGAAATCTGAGCTTTTTGTACTCCAACCAATAAACCTAATTGTTCTTGTGTCAAATTGCGCTCTTGTCTTGCTTGTTTAATGGCGTGTCCAAGTAACTCAATTCTTAACTCGTTTTCAAAAGCGTCTCTTTTGGGCGTTCCGATTTCTCCAATGTGTTTTTTTGTAACTTCCTCTAATGTGTAAGTTTTCATTTTTTTTCTTTTTTACTTTTAAAGTATTTTTTGCGAATATTCTCTGCATGAACAATTTCACTTTTAGGTGTCTTCCCAGTCTTTTTATCATTCCATGTGTCGCAACTACAAGAGTCTGTTCATCGTTTTCCTTGTCCCAAAAAGCAAATAGTCGATAGTAAGTTTTTTGGTACAAAGTTCTGAACTCCCATATTTCGTCTTGCAGTTTTTTGAAAAGTTCGTTATCGGTTACTTGTGTCGATTTCTAAATGTTATAAAGAATCTTATCTCTTGGTTTTTCATCTAATTCGTCTAAAAACTCATTTGCCTCTTCAAGAAAAATTGTGTCAAATTTGGCTTTCATTAACTTTTTTTAATAAAGTTAAATGTTTCTTAACTAGGAAACAATTCTTTTTAAAATACTTGTTGAAACGGAGAATGGTTGTTGGAATTTGTCGTAATAAGGTTGCACACAACGAAAAGGGCTTGTGGTCAGGTGGGGGAGGGTTCGCCGCTACGATTTGAATCGGGTCGCCGAAGCGACAAGTCCGCCCGAACGTATGATGATATAAATTGATGGTCTGTGCCTCTCCTGCGGTTGTGTGCTGTATTTTTACATGTTGATTGAAAGGTTTAAGTGTCCGCCAAGTCCAATTATCTACAAATTTAGAATAGTTAGTAAGCATTGTTCTTTGAATTATCTTTTGCCTTTAATGTCAAATGTTACTATATGTACTCCATCATGATTTAAAATTGAACATTCAAATTCTGGATTACTTTTAATTAATTGAAGTGCAAATTCTTTTGCAGTATTCAAATTGTCAAAAACTTGAAAAACATCTTGCTCATTTTCTCCACTTAAAAAAATAGTTAAGTCCTTTTTCATAACGTGTCCTGTTGAATATTTTGCTATTACAATTGAACATTTATTTTCTTCCAAAATTGGGGGTTTCATTTGTTAATTATCTATCGTGAGTTCTATTTTAGCATTGCCACACAACAATCATTTAGGTACAAATTTCAATTCAGTTCTGTGAATCTATCTGATAAACCTACGCAATTTGTTGATTTGGGGTTGTGTAGAGATTTTTACTATTAATACTTTAGAAATTAGGTGTAGAGCAATTCTCCCGAATTGCTGGGGCTGCAATTCGGGAGAATTACTCTACATTTTATAAAATTGTCTAGTATTCAGATTTCTACTCCAACAACCGTTTTAACTCATTGATTTTGAGTAGGGCTTCGATGGGCGTTAGGGTGTTTACGTCTAGTTTTTGTAGGCTTTCTTTTACTCGTTCAAGGGCTGGGTTGGGGGCTGCGGCTTCAAAAATATTCATCTGATAATTGTTTTTTGGCATTTCTCTAATGGTTTTTTTGTGGTCGTCTTTTTGGCGAGATTTTTCCAATTCTCCCAAAATTTCGTTGGCTCGCCCCACCACCAAAGGCGGCATTCCAGCCATTTGTGCCACATGAATCCCAAAACTATGCTCGGAACCACCCTCTTTGAGTTTCCGCATAAAAATAACTTTATTCCCTACCTCTTTTACCGAAACATTAAAATTTT
>JAYWHL010000102.1:0-12628 GCA_043777715.1 Cytophagaceae bacterium
AAAAGCAAAATACTCCAAAAAACAGAAGAAAACCGCACCGAAAAATCTGAAATGCCAAATATTTTTACCCAAAAATGAACGAAAGAATAATGTAAGGGACTATTGCCCCAGTCGCCACGAGCGATGGCTTCAAAATAATCGGGAATGTGTTTTTCTTTCCAAAATTGGGCTGGCGTAAAAAAAGGTTTATTAAAAACATCAGTCTGATTGGCTCCTTCGGGGCTTATGCCTTGGCTAACTAAGAGTGTAACCTTCTCATCAAAATAAAGTCCGTAAGTATCTAAACGATAGATTCTTAAAAAAAAACCAAGACTAAAAATTAAAATAAAACCAATAATCAATTGGGGCTTTCTCATTAGTTTTTTAATACAATAAATTCAACTCGTCTATTAATTTTCCTTTTTTCTTCAACTGCATTACTAGCCATTGGCCTCGAAGCCCCCCAGCCTTTGGTCTGAATCCTGTACGCATCAACTCCTTTAGAAACGATATAATTTTTAACTTCATTAACTCTGTTTTCAGATAGTTTTAAATTGGCCATAATATCTCCTTGATTGTCGGTATGGCCTTCTAGCATAATTTCAAGGTTACAAAATTCATTCATTGCTTCGGCAATTTTATCCAGTTCGGCATAAGATGTTGCCAAGAGTTCGTATTCACTTTGCGGAAAAAAAACATTTGCCAAAACCATTCTTTGGCCAGGTTCGAGCGGAATGAGGTAAAGATTTTTTTTAATTTCTCTAAAACTTTTCTCACGTGTAAGGTCAATATTTTCAGAAATTGGTAAAAAACCTTTTTTGTAAGCACTTAGTCCATAAGATTTTTTTAGGGGCAATACCAACTTAAATTCTGCATTACTGGGGTCAAAATCTACTTTTATGGCTTCTTTATTTTCTGACAAAATATCTGCAATCACTGCCGAAGCAATGGGTTTTTTGTCCGAGTAATTAAGAACTTGTCCACTAATAATAGCAACGGGTTCGGGCTTAATGGCAGGATAGAGTTTAAGTCTAAAAATATCCTCCTTTCCAAGCGATTCCTCCTGTGAACACAAATAGGCATAGTCGCCAGAGGCTGGAATTGTAAAATATCCGTCCCATTCTGTCGTATTTATTACCGCTCCAAGGTTTTCGGGTTCAGACCAGTTTTTCCATGTATCGTCTAGCCTGCGGGTTAAAAATATATCACTACTTCCGTAGCCACTAAATCCCCAAGTCGAAAAATACAAAGTTTTGTTATCGGCAGCAATAAAAGGCGTTGTTTCTGTTTCGGCAGTATTGATTACATTCCCCGTATGAAATGGCTCCGACCAAGTACTATCTGCGTTCAAAAAACTACAATAAATATCTTTTGAGCCATAACTATCTTTACGTTGAATGGTCATAATCATCACTCGACCATTTGGAGACAAACAAAATTCCCCCGTAGAATTATCATTTCTGAAATTCCTAATTTTCATTTCTTTAGGAAAAGACCAATTACCTTTAATTTTTTTGGAATAGGATAAACCGTTGGTTAGCGTACCATCTGGGCGATAAACATTTATCAAAATCGCATTTTTTCCATCAATCGAAACGCCACAAATGGCATTATTGTCATCGGTATTGATAGGATTGCCAATATTTTGGGCAGGTTGCCATTGGCCGCCTTGATAAACCGAAAACCAAACATCTTGTTCTTTTTTTACGCCAAGGTTATTAGGGTGGTCTCCTCGTGTAAAATAGAGTGTTTTGCCATCAGAAGAAATAATAGGCGCCATTTCGGCTGTTTTGGAATTGATACTCACACCCATATTTTCTTTAGCCAAATCGGCAGGAATTGCACTAGAAACATTAATTAAAGCCTCTATGGGTGTTTCGGATTCAGAAATTCCGATGGCGTCTATTTGGTTCCAACCTTTTACCCGTGCCGTAATCAAAGCCACTTTAATACTTTTAACTTTATAGCTGGTTCGTTCTTCGAGGATAACATTCAACATTTTACCCATTGAGCCTCTTTCAAGGTTTATCTTTAAATTCTCGTATATCAAATATTCTTTGTCGGTTTGATCATAAGCAAATATTTGAGAGATACACCCTTGCCCAAAATTTTCGGCAACGGCCACTTGTCGGATATTAATAAGGGTATCAAACGAAACTTTAATCCATTCTTCGTTTGGGTTTTCGGCTTGCGAAGGTTGCCAAGCACAAACCGTTGTACCACTTTGGGGCAATTTACTAGGGCGACCCAAAACCTGAATGGCTCTGTTTTCTTTGGCTTGCCCAGCAAAGACATATTCTGTTGAAAAACCTTCAACTTTGGTTGCCCAAAATACATTTTGAGAAGATACCTTTACAGTTGAACCAATAAATAGGAGAAGAAAGAAGATTCTGAACAATTTTGATTTGGATAAGGGTTGTGATACAAAGATAAAAAAATTTCTAAAGGCATTGCATCAACTTTAAAAATCAAACGAAATAGATTAGTTTTGAGGTGTGTCAAGTTGTAAATTTGATAACCCAACCTAAAACATTAATTATTTAGCGTAAAAATAGACAAATGAAGGAAAACGAAGAAGCATTACATGATAAAATTGCCTTAGCGGGAATGTACGAAAACTGGTTTTTGGAGTATGCTTCGTATGTAATTTTAGAAAGAGCCGTACCCGCCATAAATGATGGCCTAAAACCAGTACAAAGACGAATCTTGCATGCCCTGAAAGAAATGGACGACGGGCGTTTTAATAAAGTTGCCAACGTAATTGGGGCAACGATGCAGTTTCACCCCCACGGAGATGCCTCTATCGGAGATGCTTTGGTGGCATTGGGCCAAAAAGATATTTTGTTCGACTGCCAAGGCAACTGGGGGGACATCAGAACGGGAGATAGTGCGGCTGCACCTCGCTATATAGAAGTGCGGCTATCTAAATTTGGAAACGATGTTGTTTTTAATCATCAAACAACCGACTGGCAGTTGTCGTATGATGGCCGAAAAAAAGAACCAATTACCTTGCCTGTAAAATTCCCTTTGCTCTTGGCACAGGGCGTAGAGGGCATTGCCGTTGGGCTTTCTACTAAAATTTTGCCCCATAATTTTATAGAATTGATAGAGGCGTCTATTGAAATTTTGAAAGGAAAAGATGTTTTGGTTTATCCAGATTTTTTGACGGGCGGCTATGTAGATGTTAGTAATTATAACGATGGCCAAAGAGGAGGTAAAATAAGAGTTAGGGCAAAAATTGAAGAATTTGATAAAAAAACGCTGATTGTCAAAGAAATACCCTTTGCCACCACAACAACATCGCTCATTGATTCGATAATCAAAGCCAATGATACAGGCAAAATAAAAATCAAAAAAGTAATTGACAATACGGCCAAAGATGTTGAAATTCAGATTCAGTTAGCACCAGGTACTTCGCCAGATATAACCATTGATGCCCTTTATGCCTTTACCGATTGTGAGGTTAGTGTTTCGCCAAATGCTTGTGTAATTGCAGACGAAAAACCAAAATTTTTATCCGTTTCAGAAATCCTAAAAACCAATACTTGGCAAACAGTTGAACTTTTAAAAAGAGAATTAGAAATTACCCAAGCCGAACTAAAAGAAAGACTTTTGTTTAGCAGTCTCGAAAAGATATTTATTGAAAACCGTATTTATCGTAAAATAGAAGAATGCGAAACTTTTGAATTGGTAATCAAAACCGTTGATGAGGGACTAGAACCCTACAAAACAGATTTTTATAGAGAAATTACAGAAGAAGATATTTTAAGGTTACTAGAAATAAGAATTAAGAGGATTTCAAAATTTGATAGCTTCAAGGCCGATGAATTAATGAAAAGGCTCAATGAAGAGTTGGCCGAAGTTACCGACCATTTGGCAAATCTCATCAGATATGCAACTCAATATTTTAAAGATTTATTGAAAAAATATGGCAAAGGCCGAGAACGAAAAACTGAAATAAGAAACTTTAATACCATTTCTGCCAATATTGTGGCAGCAGCCAATCAAAAATTATACGTGGATAGAGAAGGTGGATTTATAGGTTTTGGAATTAAAAAAGAAGAGTTTGTGTGCGATTGTTCTGATATTGATGATATTATCGTTTTTAGGAAAGATGGCAAATGCGTTGTAAACAAAATTCAAGACAAGGTTTTCGTAGGCAAAGACATTATTTATTGTGGTGTTTTCAAGAAAAATGATGAACGAAAGGTCTTTAACATGGCCTATCTTGACGGAAAATCAGGCATTACCTACATAAAAAGATTTAAGGTAACGGCGGTAACTCGTGAACGTGAATATGATTTGACGGCTGGTAATCCAAAATCGAAAATTTTATATTTTTCCGCAAATGATAATGGTGAGGCAGAGGTTATCTCAATTGGTTTAACCAACTCTTGTACTGCAAAAATCAAACAATTCGATTTTGATTTTGCAAGTTTGGCCATCAAAGGAAGAGATTCGATGGGAAATCAGCTAACCAAGTTTCCGATTAAAAAAATCAACTTAAAATCGGCAGGCAAATCGACCCTCGGTGGTGTTGATATTTTCTTTAACGAAAGTATTGGGAGGCTTAACAGAGACGAACATGGGCGATATTTAGGAAATTTTGGGGCTGACGATAAAATTTTGGTCGTTTATAATGATGGACATTATGAGCTAACTAATTTTGAATTAACCAATCGATATGAAACCAAAGAAATTACAATTTTGGTAAAGTTCACGCCCGAAACCATCATAACTACGGTTTATTTTGAAGGCCAACAAAAGCTATATTTTGGAAAAAGATTTAGAATTGAAACCACCACTTTAGACAAAAAATTCTTGTTTATTTCTGATACCAAAGGTTCTAAAATGAGTATTGCTACCGTTGAAATTTACCCAAGGATTGAAATGAGCAGTAAGAAATCAAAAAATGAGCCAACAATTGATGAAATTTTAGACCTTGACGAAGCTATAGATATAAGAGGTTGGAAAGCTCAAGGCTCAAAACTAACAAATAATTTAGTGCAAAATATTAAATTGGCAGCTCCTAAAATCATAGAAAAACAAGAAAATGAGCTTATTGAGGTAAAAGCGAATAACGAGGAGGAAGTTGATAGCCAAAGAGATGCAACAACTGTACAATTAGGACTTTTTTGAAGTAAAAACAACAATGATGAAGGTTAAATTATTCAAAATTATGTCAAGGATAAGCCAACTATTTTTAGCTGGCCTTTCCTTGATTTTTTTGTGTAATTGGTATATTCTTAGAAAAACGGAGCATGAGATTTATAAAAACATAAAGAATATACCCAAAAACGAAGTCGGATTGGTACTCGGAACTAGTAAACTGAATCAAAATGGAGAAGAGAACCTTTTTTACAAATACAGGATAGAGGCTGCGGCAAAACTGTACTATGAGGGTAAAATAAAGACTTTGATTTTGAGCGGAAACAACGATTCAAAATACTATAATGAGCCTTTAGATATGAAAAAATCCCTTACAAAGTTGGGGATTCCAGCCGAATCACTTATTTGTGATTATCGAGGCGTAAGAACTTATGATTCTATTTTGAGAGCAAAAAACGTTTTTAATAACAAAAATATTACCATTATTTCTCAGAAATTTCATGACGTTAGGGCCTTGTTTTTGGCAAAACAATTTGGCATCAATGCCGTAGCTTATGCGGCACAAGACGTACCACTTGGTTATGCTAACAAAACCCTTTTGAGGGAATATTTAGCCAGACCAAAAGCTATTTTGGACGTGTATGTCCTTCACCCTGCTTTTTCTAAACTTAATATTGAAATTCCTTTTTGGGAAAAATCAGCCGTTACTTCTGATTCAATTTCAATTTATCTACCAGACTCAACATTGGTAAAATAGCCTCGGTTACAAACTCCTGAATGTAAGCATCTTGACTTGAAAATAGATTTTGAATCTTCCCCTTTCCTACCATTGTTCCGTTTCTTAAAACTAAATATTTATCAGAAAACGTCAAGGCATCTATCATGTCATGGGTTACAAACACACAGGCGATGTTTTCGTTGCGTACCAACGCTTTCAAACTGGCTTTTAGGCGGGCTTTATTTATTGAATCTAATTGACTAAATGGTTCGTCTAATAACAATACCTTTGGCTCGTCGGCAATGGCTTTGGCAATGGCGGTTCGCTGTTTTTCTCCACCCGAAATATTTTTTGGAAGGGCATCTTTAATTGTTTCAAGCCCCATCAATTTTAGCAAAACGTTAAGTCGTTCGGCCACATAATCTTTTTTGAAATTACGAATAGAATACGCTATGTTTTCTGAAACACTAAGATTAGGAAACAATGAAAAATCTTGTGCCACTAATTTAATATCACTGTGGCCTTTTATCAAATGTGTAGAAAAAGTGATTAAGTCATTTTCTTCAAACAAAACTTTGCCCTCGGTTGGAATAAGCAAAGCCGCTAAAAGCCGTAATAAAGTTGTTTTACCTGAGCCGCTTTCGCCAATTACTGCTCGTATTTCGTGCATATCAACACAAAGGGAAATATTTTTCAATATTTCCCTTTGGTTTATTCTATAATATATATTTTCGACTTTAATCATTGTGATTAGGCGGAAACCAACTCCAGATCTGGTTTAGATTGGTCGGCTAGGGTTACTCTCCCTCTTTCTTTTCTCATTATTCTAGAATAAAGCGAGATTTCTTGGCTGAAAATAAATTGAAAAAGGAGTTTTGTATAAGAGGTATGATAATGCAATGTTTCGTAATATTCTGGTGCGATTGCCTTTATTTTGGGCAAATTGTTCCAAGATATAGACGGAAAATCGTGATGTTCGTTGTGATACCCAACATTCAAATTAATCGTATTCAATGGCCCGTAGTAACTAAATGTTTCTTGTTCTCCTTCAAAAGTTAGGAAATGTTCCTGAATCCATCTTGCACCGAGGGGGTGTAAGCCAACAGACAAGAAGAAACTAAGCGTAAGATAGGCGATTCCAGCAAAACCAGTGAAATAAAATATGACGACATTAAATAATAATTGCACTAAAATATTAGCAACCACGTGTTTATCAAACATAAAGAGTTCTTTACAACGCAAAGTTCTGATTACTTGAAAAACAGGGAACAAAAACAACCATATTGCCTTACCAATCGAATAATTGTTTATCAACTTGGCCTCGTACCAATCTGGAAGGTCGGCGTCTAGTTCGTGTACTCCTTGAAAAGCGTGGTGTTTCAGGTGAAAGTTTTTGAATGATATTGCCGTTGGTAAAAGGGTTGGAAAATTTGCTAAAATTCCGTTGGCTACATTCATCCAAACTTTTCTGAAAACTAAATTATGAGCAGAATCGTGGATACATACAAATAGTGTATGAGCAGCAAAAGCCCCCACACAATAGGCAGCAAGGCCAATTATGTACCAAGGTTGGTTTTGAAGGGCAAAAGCCATTGCAATTTGAAGCGATACACAAAATAGTGTTATCCAGAAGGTATTGACATTTTTTTTGCCAATCAATTTTTTGATTTCTGGGTGTGCCTTCAAAATCTCACGTGTTCTGATACGGTGAGGCTCTGTTTGGTCTGAATACTTAAAGTCTGTGAAAGTTGTCATGTTTTTTATTTGAAAGAAAATTTTATCAAAAATTACATTAAAAATGAATCGTACAATTCGGCTAACTGTTTGTAATAGTTTTTGTTTCCAGAAGGTTTTTGCAAAGACTTGCCCATTTCGTACCAATAACCGTCTCCAATACTAATGTAAAGCCCCTCTCTAATTGGATTTTTTTTAGTGGCTTGTTCTGTGAGATACTCCCCAGCGTAAATCAATTTAACGTCCTTTTCAAAACTATCCCAGTCGAGCAAACGTTCTGATTTACTGTTAATTATGACTTTGTATTCTCTTGAATAAAAGGAAGCATTTAATTCAATAACTTGTTTCTTTGAGGCTGAATCTACATTAATTAAGGTTAAAGAAAAGGGCATTTCTCTTTCGTCTTTTTCGTAAAAACCTTGATATAATTCCCTAAAAAAATATTCTAAAGTTTCCTGATTTTCGGGAACAATCCAGTCTGAATCATCATTTTGTTTAATCTCAAAAAGATTTTCTTCCGATTTTTGATTAAGCTCAATCTTCAATTCTTGAATTTTTTGCTCTATTCTCGAAGTCCAGTTTGCATTTATTTCTCCTTGCCATTCAAAGTCATCGTTTTCCGAAAAACCTTCATCAAAAATCTCAATTAGCTCTAATGTTTCTCTGGAGGTGTAAGCAAGTTTGAAATCGGCTTCTATTTTCCCTTCGGCATTTTTACTCAAACCCAAGCTATATTGATGGCTAAAGGGCGGAGGGATATGTGCAGCAGTTTCAAAACGTATTTGCAAAGGTAAATTCATAAATTATCCGTAAGAATAGGTTGTACTGTGGCTTGTTTGTCAATTTTCATTGTTGGAGTCATCAATACTTTTTTGACTACAAAAATCCTTTTTGGGACTTCAAATTTAGTCATTTCTTTTTGAAAATAAACCAACAATTCGTTTTCGGACGGGAGATTTGCACAATCTTCTGCAACTAAAACCAATTTTTGCCCCAAAGTTGAGTCTTCAAGTCCAAACAAAAAAAACAGGGGTTCAAGTTCAAGCTGCTTGAATACTGAAAAAATGTTTGCTTCAATTTTCTCTAAGTCTAACTTTACACCTCCACTATTAATAACATTGTCAATCCTTCCTAATAACTCAAACGATTTTTCATTAACAATATTCACTAAATCATTGGTTTGCAACCACTTACTTTCAGTTAAACTCCCGCAAATTTTCAAACAAAAACGTTCATCAACGTCAATAATCATATCGCCAAGGGTTTGAAAAACTTTCTTTTCTAACTCTCTTCGTATTGGCCGAATGGCAATATGTGAAACGGTTTCTGTCATTCCATAAGTTGCAAAAAAAGGAAGATTAGTGGCTTTAATGGCATTTTCTAAATCGTTATTCAAGGCCGCACCTCCCAAAATAATCGCTTTTGCTTGCTTAAAAAAAGCTAGATGGTTTAAATTTTGACTCAAAATCTGCTGAATTTGCAAGGGAACAAAGGCAAAGAAATCAATTTTGAGGGATTCGTCAATTTCCAAAAAAGGATTTGCCTTTGGTTCAGTTATCACAATATCCATATCAATTACCATGGCCCGAACCAGCATCATTTTTCCAGCGATATAATCAACATTTAGGCAACATAAGGCGGTATCGTTCTTTTTAAGCCCAAAAACTTTAGCCGTTTGTTTGGCACTTAATTCCATGATTTCTCTTTTCAAAACTATATCTTTTGGCTTGCCAGTACTCCCAGAGGTTTTGATAACAAACTCACTTTGAGCGTTTTGCCAAACCCCGCAAAAATCTTGAACCTTGGTTTTATAGGCTTCACTCACCTTTTTTGAATATATAATTTTCATTAGTCTTAGGCTAAAATCTGACGAACTACTTTCCCTGCAACATCGGTTAATCTATATCGCCTTCCTTGAAACTTAAAATTGAATTTTTCATGGTCAATTCCCATCAAGTGCATCACGGTGGCTTGAAAATCATGAACGTGAACAGGGTCTTTGATGATATTATACCCGAAATCATCAGTTTCTCCCACAGTTATTCCTTTTTTGATTCCTGCCCCAGCCATATAAATTGTAAAACTTCTTGGGTGATGGTCTCGGCCATAATTATCAGGCGAAAGTTTACCTTGCGAATAACACCCACGTCCAAATTCTCCGCCCCAAATCACAAGGGTTTCGTCCAAAAGTCCTCTTTGTTTCAAATCCATTATCAATGCAGATGAGGCTTGGTCTACGGTTTTGGCCATATTTTTAATGGCACTTGGCAAGTTTCCATGATGGTCCCAACCTTGATGATATAATTGCACAAAACGAACGTCTTTTTCGATTAACTTTCTTGCCAAAATACAATTAGCGGCAAAAGTCCCAGGTTTTTTTGAGTCTTCGCCATACATGTCAAAAATGTATTGTGGTTCATGGCTAATGTCAAGCGTCTCTGGCACAGAGGTTTGCATTCGGTAGGCCATTTCGTATTGTGATATTCGGGTATTTACTTCATTATCCATAGTATTTTTGAATTGCTCATGGTGCAATTTACCGAGATAATCAAGCATTCTTCTTCGTGTGGTTTTGTCAAGGCCATTAGGGTCGTTAAGATACAAAACGGGGTCTTTTCCCGACCTAAACATTACGCCCTGATGGTCGGAAGGCAAAAAGCCATTTCCCCATAATTTTGCGTAAAGAGGTTGGTCGCCACCAGCCCCTTTGCTCAATAAAACACAAAAAGTTGGCAAATTTTTATTTTCAGAACCCAAACCATAACTCATCCACGAACCCATAGAGGGCCTTCCAGCTTGTTGGTTGCCTGTTTGCACAAAAGTTACGGCGGGGTCATGGTTGATGGCCTCAGTGTGCATCGATTTTATAAACGATATTTCGTCAGCAATTTGATGATGGTAGGGCAACAAATCCGATAGCCAAGCCCTACCTTTTCCATATTGTTTGAACTCGAATTTGCCAGCCGCCAAGGGGAAAGTTCGTTGCCCCGCCGACATACCTGTTAGGCGTTGGCCATTCCGAACAGAATCGGGCAATTCTTGGCCAAACATTTCTTTTAATTTTGGTTTATAGTCGAATAGTTCCAATTGAGACGGCGCCCCACTCTGAAAAAGATAGATGACCCTTTTGGCTTTTGGAGCAAAATGAGGGAGTTTTTCCAAAAATTGTTCAGAAGCCTGTGCGTTGGTTGGATTAATAAGCGAAGCCAAAGCGGCCGTACCTAAACCCAAAACAGAGCCACCCAAAAATTCTCTTCGGTTTAGTTGATGTGAAATATTTTCAGAAATATTTTTCATATTATCGTTTAATGTAAGATTCATCAAAATTCATAATTGTACTCGCCACTACGCTGTATGCCGCCAATTCTATCTTATTCAGTTTTGGATTAGCTTTGCTTTCTCCGACTTCTAACAGTTTTTGAGCTTTTTGGGGGCTAAGTTCATAGCTTTTGGATTGTTCTTTAAGTAAATTTACAAGAATATTAAGTTCGTTTTGATTGGGATTTCTACTCGTTAAAATCCTAAACCCGTACGCTATTTTATTTTCTTTTTTGAGGCCGCCTTCCAAAATCATTCTTTCAGCTATTTTTCGAGATGCTTCTACATACTGGGGGTCGTTCATTAAAACCAATGATTGTAAAGGGGTTGATGTTTTTTGCCGCCTAATGATACAAGAATAACGGTCGGGGGCATCAAAATTTATCATCGATGGTGGCGGTGTGCTACGTTTCCAAACGGTGTAAAGACTCCGACGATACAAATCATTGCCATGGCCTTGGGTATAATGCGTTTTATTTCTCGTAGCTAGGGCTTCCCAAAGACTGTCGGGTTGATAGGGATAAACACTTGGGCCGCCGATATTCTTGACCAATAAACCACTCACCGCCAAGGCATTGTCTCGAATCATTTCTCCTGAAAAACGATAACTTGGATATTGAGAATATTTGGAATTATCGGGGTCTTTTTGAAAAGAAGCATCACTCGGAATAGAACCTTGTTGATAAGTAGCAGAAAGCATAATTTTCTTAATCGTTCTTTTAATATCCCAATTATTATCCATAAAATCACTGGCTAAATAATTAAGCAAAGGCAAATTACTAGGCAAAGCCCCCTGCATTCCAAAATCTTCTGACGATAAAACAATGCCTTTGCCAAACAACATACTCCACAACCTATTAACCAAAACCCTACTGGTCAATGGATTACGTTTATCCACCAACCATTCGGCCAAACCCAGTCTATTTTTGGGATAAGTGTTTTCAAATCCTCCAAAACTAATGGGAGTATTTGGATATACCCTTGTTGAAGGGGCATCATAAGCCCCTCTTTTTAACATGAAAGTTTGGTTAGGCGTATTTTTGTCTGTCATTATCATAACCTCTGGCTGGTCGGTCAGAAGTTCTACGTATTGGCCTCTTACTTTTGCTAAATCTGATTTATTGGCGTTAAATCTCTGATTTTTAGCATTATACAAATACCATTCAAAAAGCATATCCTTTTGTTGAGGATTTAATCGATTTACATTTAAAAAATAATTTTGAACAATCTTTTTATTTTGGGCAATTTCTTGAACTTCAATTTCAGAAATGGTTCTATCAAAAACCTTTATTTCATCATACACAATGTCTTGAATAGAACCCCTAAAATCTTTGCCAATCATAAAAGGCATATTGTTCCAATGCGATTTAAATTCGCCATACACAATACTCTTTGTTAAATGGTCTGTCAAGGTTTTATGATTCGCCATTTTGCCATCTACAAACAACTTTAAGCCCTCGGCTTTGCCTTTTCCATCGTAGGTCAGCACCAAGTTTGTCCATTTATTGAGCGGTACTTTTTCCAACGTTATTTTATCAATTCCGTTCGAGGGTTTTACATAATTCATTGAAAACTGTAACCGTCCATCTTTTTGTAAATAGAGCATATAGCCCCTGTTCCCTTCAAATTCGCCATTTGAGGTGGCAAAAATTGTTCCTTCGTTGTTATATTTCAGCAACTGTATCCACACAGAAATACTAAAAGATTGGTTTTGCTCAAATTCCAAATCAGAAAAATCAAAACCAGCTTCGCCGATAAACTTCATTCCAT
>JAYWHL010000103.1:0-4435 GCA_043777715.1 Cytophagaceae bacterium
TTTTTAAAGAATGGGTCGGTAAAATAATTATCGGTATATACCAAAAAGAAATCCGACATTGGGCTGTATCGCCACTGGAATCTACTATTGATATTGTAATTGTTGCGTTGGGTGTTGTATTGCATGAAGGTTGTCCAAAACATACTATTAGAAAAATTGATTTCTATGCGTGGACTTATCAAAAACAATTTATTGTCGCCATATCCCGCTGGGAATCGTAGAATATTTTGTTCAAAATTTACCGCAAAATTCCCCCAAGGTTGCTTTCTATAACTAATTCCTGTAACGCATTGTTGCAGCGTTCCGTTATAAAAACCTCCAACGGTAAGTCTGCTTTCTATTGTCAGTTTTTTGCGAGAATCAGATGAGTACCGTAGCGTTCCTTGCCAAAATTGGTATTGGCCAGGTTCGAGGGGTTTGTCATCGGGTAGGGCGGTGTAGTACAATAAATTAACGCTTTGTTTTTCTATTTTGAAGCGAAACCCTGACGTATTTTTAAAGAAAATTCCGTATCTAAGGGCTTGGCTGCCTTCGTTGAACGAACCATTTGGATTCCAAACTCTAAAGGTTTCTAGCGTAAAATTATGGACATTAACCTTGCTGTTGCTTGGCCTTATGCTGTATTCTAGTTCGCTATACATTTGCTTGAAACCTAGCCTAACAATAGCATCGCCGTTTTCATATTTTGGGCCTTTTATGGTATAATTTTCTATTCTGTTGATAAATCCCATATCGGCATAATAATTAGTACCAAAATCAGCATAGTCGATAAATGCACTCAGGTTTTTACCAAAATATCCACCTCCAAACTGATAAAACCGATTGTCGCTGGTTATGTTTGGTTTTTGGGAAATATGATAGCCCCCCCAAAGATTAACATCGCCCGACGCACTTACGTAGTTTAGTTCCAAGCCAGCATTTCGGCCATACTGCCCCATTGGGTTTTCGTTTTTTTGTTGGGTGTTCAAATCGCCTGTTCTGTTCAAAACATAACCTTTGATAATGGACCTCGCCAGTACTTTTTGATTGAAAGTAAAGGCCGTATAGTGTTGTGAATAATTGCTACTATCGGTTTTGTTGGTTTTGATGTGCATCAATCCAATTCTTGTGGACTTGGTTATATTGCCACTTACCCTTGCCCCGTAGCCAATGGGTACTTTGTTGCCGTTGGCATCTAGGCCGATGGTTCTTGAATAAAAGGGTCTGAATGGTGGCGAGCCATACTCTGAAAAAATATCTGCATTTTCAAGAAAAAAAGTTCGCCGCTCAGGGAAAAAGATATTGAACCTCGTCAAGTTAGTTACTTGTCTATCTACTTCTATCTGCGAAAAATCTGGATTGACGGTCAGGTCTAAATTGAGCGAAGAATTTAGGGCTATCTTGGCATCTAGGCCAGCATTTAATTTATTTTCAGAGTTTTGGGGTTCTTCTTTGTCGTTAAAAGTTGTTCCTGTTAGGTAAGGAATAATGGCCAAATTGGTTCCGTTTTTGGGCGGTGCTTTGTCCCAAACAAGCTGCCCAGTATAGCCAAGGTCGTGGCCATCGAACTGTACGGGTACGTTGGTCCACATATTCACGGTGTTGAGTTTGGCATCTATTCTCCCAAAATTAATACCCCAGTTTTTGTTATTATCATTAAATCGAAGGGTTTTGAAGGGAATAGCAATTTCCACAATCCAGCGGTCTTCCAAAATTTTTGTGGCCGAAAACCATTTATTATCCCAGCTAAAGTTGAGGTCATTAAAACTATTGGCTGATAGTAAGTCCTCGGACTGAACGTTGTAGGGATTAACCCCAAAAATAAAACCGTTGCTTCGCTCGCCGATAGGGTCAAGGACAAGGGCAAAGGCATCGCTGTCAAAAGTTTCGGGCGAGTCTCGTTTGAGGGTGTAAATAATGTAGGGCTTGGTGTCAAAACATTCGGCAGAAACGTAGATGTATTTCTCGTCATAAGCCGTTCGGACTACTGTTTTTTTCTGATATTTTTTTTTATCATTTGGAAATAACTCCCAAAAATTGGTAGCTATTTCTGCCTTGCTCCAAGCGGGGTCTGTGAGGTCGCCGTCTATTTTTATAGCAGTTTTTGTAGGCAAAATATGTAGTTGATATTGCTCTCTAAACTTGCCTCCATTTTGGGTATTGAGGCTGTCTTGTGCCTTTGCGACATTGATAAACAAACTGACAAAAAGGAATTTGTAAAAAAACTTCATTGAATTAATTTTATAGCTTTGATGTATGGCTTTGGTTCTTATTGCAAATTTAGCCTTTTTTTGATAAAGTTTTTGAGCGAATATTTGAGCCAGTAAGCACGGTTTGGGCTTTTGATGAGGATTGACTAATTTTAATAAAATTCCAAAAAACATGAACATTAATAAATATCAACATACTGGCCAAAACACCATTGTATTAGCCGAAGAGCCTACCAAAATCAAAGATTTATATGCCGATAAAAACGATTACGAAGTTCAGTTACAGAAGCTACATCAACAAATGGACGAGTTGCAAAGCATGATGTATGCCCACAATCGGTATGCGATGTTGATTATTTTTCAGGCCATGGACGCATCGGGCAAAGACAGCACAATAAAGGCCGTTTTTGCGGGTGTAAATCCTTGTGGTGTTAGGGTTCATAGTTTTAAGCGACCCTCTGAAACTGAATTAGACCATGATTTTATGTGGCGAACCACGGCCTGTTTGCCCGAAAGAGGCACAATCGGGATTTTTAATCGTAGTTATTACGAAGAAGTACTGGTGGTTAAGGTACACCCAAACATTTTGACGGACGTTCAAAAGTTGCCGATAGCATTGACCCAAAATCAAGAAAAAGTATGGCAACAACGTTATGAAGACATTGCCAATTTTGAGCAATACCTTCACCGAAACGGAACAAAAGTTTTAAAATTCTTCTTGAATGTATCTAAAAAAGAACAGGCTAATCGTTTAATAGAACGAATAGAAGACCCCGAAAAAAACTGGAAATTTGAAGAACAAGACCTCAAAGAACGAGCCTTGTGGCCACAATATCAGGCTGCATATCAAGACGTTATCAACCAAACCTCTACCCAAAATGCCCCTTGGTATGTGATACCCGCCGACGATAAAAAGAACATGAGGCTCATTATCGCCGAAATTATTGTAAAACAACTCCAAGCCCTAGACATGGCCTATCCACTGCCCAATCCCGAACGCCAAGCTGCCCTAAAACAACTCATCAGTACGCTTGAATAGGAGAGGGGGGAGCAAATAGAACTCAAACAATGAGTTTTGCTCCTGTTCCGTTTTCGTTGGCATAAATCACTTTGCCATAATCTATGCTAATGCCCGTGGCGATGTCGTCGTGAACGAGCAAGATACCGTCCATATCCACGTAGTCCAAAAGGGGTAATAATTGGGCAATAGCCGAACAACCAATGCCTGATTCGGTCATACAACCCACCATTACCTTTAAGCCCAAGTGTCTGGCATGAGCAATCATTTTTCGGGCAGGGGTTAGCCCACCGCATTTCATTAGTTTGATGTTTACGCCATGAAAAAAACCATAACAACGGGCTATGTCGGCCTCTACAATACAACTTTCGTCGGCAATAATAGGCAACACCGACTGCTCAAAAACCGTCTTCATTCCCTCCCAATTATCGGCTTTCATGGGTTGTTCAATAAACTCAACACCTAGGTTTTTCAAGGCTTTGGCATTGTCAAGGGTTTCTTGTACTCCCCAAGCGGTGTTAGCATCTACCCTAAAAACGGCATCAGAATGTTGGCGAAGTTGCTCCACAATTTGAATATCGTTTTGAGTACCCAACTTTATTTTATAGAGCGGGAAAGGCACTTCCTGCATTTTTTCAAGCATTTTCTCAACCGTGTCTATGCCAATAGTGTAGTCGGTTATGGGGTTGTGGGTGGGGTCAAGGCCCCAGGCTTGATAGAGGGGTTTGCCTAATTTCTTTGCCCAAAGGTCGTTGGCGGCAATGTCCAAAGCACAAAGAGCAAAAGGGTGGTCGTTGTGGAGGTGGGGTTGTATGAACTCATAAAATTCTTCTGGATTTTGTAAATCATAACTTTCTACCATTGTCCGAACGGCCTCAAGTTGAGCGGTCATTTTGGCCATGGTTACGCCATAATAAGGGGTTTCGGTAGCCTCGCCAAAGCCACTAAATTCGCCATCTCGCAATTCTACAATCAGCGTTGGTTGTAGGTCTCGGCTCTCGTGGGTAATTGTAAAAGTATGCCTAAGGCGAAGGTTATGATGATGAATAATGAGTTGCATGGGGAATGTTTTTTGAGGGGGTATGAATTATTGTCCTAAGTTACGGGGCTAGTGTAAGAATATTATTTATGATTTTGTTGGCATGAACCCTTGAATTTTCAATAAACCAAACGTGCGTATCCATACCGCCACAAACCACGCCCGCCAGATAAATATTTTTTATGCTAC
>JAYWHL010000104.1:0-4417 GCA_043777715.1 Cytophagaceae bacterium
CGTATTGAACGATAAAAAAGACCAGTGGTTTTCTTCTGCTCAATCCTTGAAAGGTAGTAACATTGCCAACGCAGGTCGGCTTGTTAATGACCAAAGCATAAGCCCCGAAGAACTAGCCAGTTTCAAGGATTTCCTCCGCCCAAATATGTTAAGTTTGAACCAATGCAAAAACGTTTTGATAGAAGGCTTAACGTTCCAAAATTCGCCAGCTTGGACCCTCCACCTCTTGCTTTGCGAACATACGAGCGTTAGGAACGTAACTGTAAAAAATCCGTGGTTTGCTCAAAATTCAGATGCCATTGACCTTGAATCTTGCAAAAATGGTATTGTAGAAGGTTGTAGTTTTGATACTGGCGACGACGGCATTACCATCAAATCGGGCAGGGACGAACAAGGCCGCAAGCGGGGCGTGGCAACAGAAAACTTTATTATTCGTAATAATGTTGTGTATCATGCCCACGGTGGTTTTGTGATAGGTTCGGAAATGTCGGGCGGGGTACGAAACCTCTTTGTTTCTGATTGTAATTTTATGGGAACCGACGTTGGCCTAAGGTTCAAAACCGCCCGTGGGCGAGGGGGTGTGGTACAAGATATTTTTGTGAATGATATAATGATGAGTAACATTGTGGGAGAGGCCATTATATTTGATATGTATTATGCCGCCAAAGACCCCGTTCAAGCCGATGGCGAAAGTACAGAAATGCCTAGTATTCAAGCAGAACCCCTCAACGAAGGCACGCCGCAGTTTAAAGATTTTTACATCAAAAATATCGTTTGTAAAGGAGCAGAAACGGGCATTATGTTAAGAGGTTTGCCCGAAATGAATATCAAAAACATTAGTATCGAAAATGCTCAAATTACGAGCAACAAAGGCATAGTTTGCGTGGAAGCCGAAAACATAAAACTAAAAAACATTGGCCTTTATTGTAAAGACAAAACCCTGGGCTATGTTCAAAACAGCAAAAATATTAGTATTGATTATTTACAGTATAACCAAGGCCACGAAAGGCTTTTGAAGATAGAGGGCAATCGCTCAAAAAACATAAAACTAAGCAATACCAACCTCAATAATGCTAAAAATAGCGTAGTACTTGGCCAAGGCGTTGTTTTGGGCAAGTAAGAAATAAACTATTTTTAAAAAATCAAGAAACTCAAATCAGAAAATATTTTTATGACCATCGTACCGTACCAATCTATTTATAAAGACCAAATTGCCAAATTAATCGTAGGTATCCAGCAGGGCGAATTTAATGTACCCATTACCCTAGAAATGCAACCCGATTTACTAAACATTGATACCTTTTACCAAATCAATAATGGTAATTTTTGGTGTGCCGTGGTTGGTCAAGAAGTAGTAGGCACGATTGCCCTGATAGACATGGGGAATGACCAAGCCTGTATCCGAAAGATGTTCGTTCGGGCCGATTATCGAGGCCAAGAGCATCAAACGGCTCATATCTTACACGATACTATGCTAGATTGGTGTAAACAAAAAACCATTGGTCAAGTATATTTAGGCACATTGGACTATCTGTATGGAGCGATAAAATTTTATGGCAAAAAAGGCTACATGGCCGTAATGCCCGAAAACCTCCCTCCTACTTTTCCTAGAATGGCCGTGGACAACTGTTTTTACACCAAAATTCTAACCTAACTCCTGATTATCTGCATCGTATTTAAAAAATAACTTGTCATTTCTTAGCCATATTTTACTAAATTTCGTTATTAATTATAAGCAATGCCAAAACACTTAAATCGTATTATTACATTCAGTTTTTGGCATTGTTCATAGCTCATCATTCATCATCTCTCAAGATTCTTTTATGAAAAATAATTTTTACTTTTTACTGATGTTGGTTTTGGCCAATACTGCCTTGGGACAGCAATCGCCTCGAACTTTAGAGTTTCTAAAAAACAACCCACACGCCTTATACGGTTTGCCAAAACCAAGCCCCCAAGACCCTGCCATTAGAAAAGGCCAAATGGTTTTTTGTGGCCTGAAGGTTACGCCCTCAAACGATTTTAATCCTCCGCCAGCGGCTTATATTCAGCAATTCAAAAATGCCAATGCTAGGCTAGAAGCAGGCAAGGTTACGGCCAAATTTATTGTAAATTATGAGGGCTTTACCGAACCCGCCAAAAAGGCTTTTCAGCGGGCAGTCGATATTTGGAGTGTACTCATCGACTCGCCAGTGCCGATTGTTATCAATGCAAAGTGGTCTATCGACTTAGCCGATTTTAACAACGACCCTAATGTGTTGGGAGGAGCGTCGCCCGCAGATTTTTATAACGGAAGGTTTTTTCAAGGAGCTTTAAAAACAAGTACTTGGTATCCTATAGCCATAGCCGAAAAACTAGCCCGTGTGCAACTAAACGACTCTACCGAATCGGACATTGATGCTACTTTTAATGGTCGTTTTGCCAACTGGTACTACGGCGACGACCAAGCTGGCGTAAGCCAATACGACCTCACAACCGTAGTATTGCACGAAATAGGCCACGGCCTTGGCTTTTTTGGCTCTATCGCCAATTTTGGTAATCAACCAACGGGCTGGGGCATCAATGGCGTGCCTATTGCCTTCGACCATTTTGTAAACAATGCCAAAGACCAGCAAATCATTAATACAACATTTTTTTCTAATCCGTCCCGTGAGTTTAGGCAGCAAGTAGAAAGCCTCGGTTTGTTTTTTGGAGGGCCACTCGCCGAAAGAGCCTTAGGCACAAAACCCAAGTTGTTTGCTCCAGATACCTATCAGTCGGGTTCAAGTATTTATCACCTAGACGAACGCCAGTATGGCCGCAACGACCCCAACGAGTTGATGACTCCCCAAATTTCGGGAACGAATCGCAATCCTGGGGCTGCAACCTTAGGTATTTTTGCAGATATGGGCTGGAAAGCCACCACCATCAGACACACTATTTTGAGAGACAACGAAGACCAAACCAGCCCCGTAACTTTTAGAGTAACCATCAATAGCGACACAACCATTAGCAATCCAAAGGTTTTTTATGCTATTAATCCAACTTCGGCGGCCACTATCAGCTACGTGTCTGCACCGCTCGTACGCATAGGCACAAGCAACCAATACTCGTTTTCGTTGCCAGCATCAACATCGTCTAGGCTATTTGTCTATTATTTTACTGTTGATGACGCCACAAGCCGTACATTCACAACCCCAGCCGAAGCCCCAACCAAAGGCTATTACGTGTTTACAGTAGGGGCAGACACCGAAAAACCAAATATTTTTCATGCCCCAATCTTTTTGGTAAATCCCGCCGATATAGCCAAGCAGGTAATAACGGCAGCCGTTGATGATAATACCGCCATCAACGAAGTGTATCTTGAATATAAACTAAATAACGGGGCATTGACCAAAGTGGCCATGACCTCAACCGACAAAGATATTTATGGTGGCGGTACCTACACCTATAAAGTACCCACCCTAAAACTAGGCGATTTGATGGATTATCGAATTGTGGCCAGCGACAAAGCCAAAACTCAAAACATAGCCTATCTGCCCGAACAAACGGGTTTTTATACCTTCTCGGTTATTCAGCCAAGTGCGGTAAAAGATAGTTACGATAGCGATTTTAACACCGCAGGGGCCGACAAAGACTTTGCAGGATATGGTTTTGGTATCAACCAAGCCGCAGGTTTTCAAAATTCTGCTATCAATTCGGACCACCCTTATAAAATAGGCACAGGCCCAAACAACGAAAGTAACTTTATATATCAATTACTTACCCCAATCAAAATTAAAGCCGCCGACGCCACCATCGAATACGACGAAATAGCATTGGTAGAGCCTGGCGAAGCTGGGTCTGTATTTGGAGACCGTAATTTCTGGGATTTTGTAATTGTAGAAGGTTCGGCAGATGGTGGCCTCAACTGGCGGAGATTTGTAAGTGGCTACGACTGCCGCCTACAACCAGAGTGGCAAACGGCATGGGGCCGCCAAGTAAATACCCAAACGGGTTCGTCAAGCACTGTGGCCACGCCCGACCTTTACCGCAAGCAAAAAATTGATATGCTAAAAACTGGATTTTTCAAAGCCAACGACCAAGTATTAATACGCTTTAGAATGTACTCAGACGAAGCCTCGATAGGCTGGGGCTGGGCCATTGATAACCTAAGGATACAATTACCCCCAATCACGGCCGTTGCCGAGCCTATTATCAACGAAAACTCATTGAACGTATTCCCAAATCCAAGCAATACGGGCATCGTAACGATAGATGCTAAATGGAAAGGCACAGAGGCTAGTTTGTCAATAACCAACGGCCTAGGCCAAGGTGTTTACACTCAAAAAATGACTGAAAAAACACCTCAACGCCTCAATTTAAGCCATCTGTCGAATGGCCTATACCTCATAAAAATGGAAGTTGGGCAAGAATCAATCATTAAAAAAGTAATTAT
>JAYWHL010000105.1:0-4392 GCA_043777715.1 Cytophagaceae bacterium
CCGATAGAAATAGGCAATCAAAAAATTCTGAAATTTCAATCTTCAAACATTCCCCACACAGTTGCGATGTATGGCGAAACGAAATATGACGAGGCGAAACTATTGACCCAAATGAAATTGGTAACAGAAACGGCCACAAAAATTGTTGGAGAACACCCTTGCAAAGATTATTTTTTCTTGGTGCATAACGTTACACAGGGAGGCGGCGGCTTGGAACATAAAAATTCGACCACGTTGGGTGTGAGTAGAAACGCCTATTTGAGTGCTTCGGGTATGACGTCGTTTTTGAGTTTAGTGGCCCACGAGTATTTTCATCTTTGGAATGTTAAAAGAATCAGACCCATAGCCCTTGGACCTTTTGACTACGAAAACGAAAATTATACACATGCCCTTTGGGTGGCAGAAGGATTGACTTCATATTACCAAAACCATATTTTACAGCGGGCAGGTATTATCTCCACGGGCGAGTACCTAACAGGACTAGAAAAAGAAATTACGTCGCTTGAAAATTCGGCTGGCCAAAAAGTTCAAGCCGTAACCGAATCGAGTTGGGATGCGTGGATAAAACATTATCGCCCCAACGAAAACTCAAAAAACGCCACTATATCCTATTACGACAAAGGGGCGGTGCTTGGTATTTTACTTGATTTAACCATTATCGACAAAACCAACGGCACCAAATGTCTTGATGATGTAATGAAAATGTTATACGAAAAGTATTACAAAAAATTAGGCAGAGGCTATTCGGACGATGAACTATTGGCAACATTCAACGAAGTTTCTGGTACAGATTTAACTCAATTTTTCAAAGATTATATCTTCGGAACTATGCCCCTGCCCTATTCCAGTATTTTTGAAACGACTGGTATCAAAATGGTAAGTTACAATTTGAATGATACCTACATTGGTGTAGAAACTAAAATTACAGACAATAAACTTATTGTTTCTGCCATAAAAAGGGATTCGCCAGCTTGGGATTTTGGCCTTAATGTAAATGATGAAATTTTGAGTATTGATGAGTTTAGAGTTACAGCAAATGTAGAAAGTTTTCAAAAATTGATACAAAGCAAAAAAGCGAATGACACCCTAAAAATCGGTTTTGTAAGAGACGGAATGCTTAAAGAACTCAATCTTGTTTTGGCAACAAATAAAAATATAAATGTCAAACTAGAGCAAATTTCAAATCCATCAGAAAATCAACAAAAAAGATTTACAAAATGGCAAAGAAAATAAGTAGCCCCACCTAATCCTCCCCAGTACGGAGGACTTATAAAATGCACGTTATCAGGCATTTATAAAAAAAAGGGATTATTTAGTGTGGGCTACTAAAAAAATATTGATATTACTTTCAAGCAAAAAAGGCTACCAGTTCGGTAGCCTTTTTTTTATAAATCATCTTCAACGAGTTCTTCCCAGTCTTTATCCATCAATTTAAATCGTTCCAAAACCTTGTCTATAAAAGCAGAAGAAATCAATTTTTCTATTTGTTCTTCTCCTGTCAAATCCATCTCACTTACTTTATAGGTTTGTTCCAAAAGTGGTGTTTCAAACTTAACAATGTATTTCTGATTCCAAGAAAAAATCGTAATCTTGATATTCGGGTGTGGGATTTCAGCTAAAACTTTCATGAATTTTCGATTACATTAATTTTTTCAATTTTATCTCCTTGCTTTATCAAATCAATGACGTCTAAGCCCTCAATAACTTTCCCGAAACAAGTATGTACCCTGTCTAAGTGGGCGGTGTTGTTGCGAGAATGACAAATAAAAAACTGTGAGCCACCCGTATTCCTGCCTCTGTGTGCCATCGAAAGCACCCCTCTGTCGTGATATTGATTGTTACCCGTTAGTTCACAAGGAATACTATACCCTGGGCCACCTCCGCCTGTACCTGTTGGGTCGCCACCCTGAATCACAAAATCATTGATAACTCTGTGAAAAGTAACGCCATCGTAATAACCGTCTTTTGAAAGTTTAATAAAATTTGCAACGGCAAGGGGTGCATCTTGTTCAAAAAACTCAATTACCATAGTACCTTTGTCTGTAATCATTTCTGCCTTAATCATTTCTTAAATTCGTTATGTTAAAAAATATGCTTTTGTTTCGTAAAATTACGAAATCAATTATTGAAAAACCTACTTTTGCTTTGCTCATTCTGATTTGTTTGTCGTGCCAAACTCAAAACGACCAAAGCGAAGCTGCTGATTTTTTCTTGAGAGGAAACCTTTTGGTTCAAAACAAAGAATTTGAAAAGGCCGTAAAAATGTATAACGAAGCCCTTGAAAAAAAGCCTGATTTTGTTGATGCCCTAAACAATAAAGGAATGGCCTACCTCAAATTAAACAACGCAGAAGAAGCTCTAATTGCATTTGAGAAGGCATTGAGTATTGAGCCAAACTATACCCCCGCCCTTTTTAACAGAAGCGAAGCCTTGTTTTTGAGCAAAGATTACAAGCAATGTATTTCGGATTTGGAAGAAGTTAAAAAAACATACAAAGACACCTTTTATGTTTATACGAGCCTTGGGAATGCTTTCGTAAAATTAAATCAACAAAATTTAGCCTTTGAAAACTACAACAAAGCCATTGCCCTAAACCCAAAATCAGAGGAGAGTTATATTAACAGAGGAGTTTTGAATTTTGAAAAAAACAATCTTGAAGCGGCCATCAAAGATTACAAAAAAGCAATTGAACTCAATCCAAACAATGCCAACGCCCTCAATAATTTAGGGCTTGCCCTCATAAAAATCAAAGACTACAACAACGCCTTACTTGTAATTGATAAATCACTAACTTTTGATGCTGGCAATCCGTTTTATATCAATAACAAAGCATTTTTAATGTTAAAGCTCAATAAAAACGATGAGGCACAAAAATTAGCTGAAAAGTCGCTCAGAATAGACGATACAAATCCTTATGCTTATAGGAACTTGGGTATTGCATTTTTTAATAAAAAAGATTTCAAAAATGCCAAGTTAAATTTAGAAAAAGCCCTTGCACTAAAATCTGATATTGAGGAAACTAGGGAATATTTGAAGTAGAACGCTATGGGAATGACTGAGGATTAAGAAAAAAAATACAATCTGGTAACCAAAGGCGTGCCACGGTTTTGAACCGAGGCACGCCTGTAAAGTCTGTATTAAAGGCTCATCAACTCAATAACAGGATAGCAACATAAGATAACACACAAAAGATTACAGTAAGAAAAAGTTGAAGGTTTCAATCCTTTTTGCCAATCTAATGGCTTTGGAAGTATATTATTCATCTGAGCCTAACCAATCTTTAAGCGAGTTTCAATCCTTTTTGCCAATCTAATGGCTTTGGAAGGGCCTCTGTTCCCCCTTCGGGGGTTAGGGGGCTGTATGTTTCAATCCTTTTTGCCAATCTAATGGCTTTGGAAGTTCAATAATGTCAGCCACACCATTAGCCACATCATCAGGTTTCAATCCTTTTTGCCAATCTAATGGCTTTGGAAGAAGAAGGATTTGGGTCTGATTCTTCATCGTCTATTCGTTTCAATCCTTTTTGCCAATCTAATGGCTTTGGAAGTGTTGATACTGGCCGTGATTTTCAAATTTTAGCTTTGTTTCAATCCTTTTTGCCAATCTAATGGCTTTGGAAGCTGTAATCAATTCCTTTGAAATTTGCCAAATCAGAGCTAAAAACCTGTTTCAATCCTTTTTGCCAATCTAATGGCTTTGGAAGGGAAAAGACGTCTATGGTCGAAACCTGGCAGAGTTAGTTTCAATCCTTTTTGCCAATCTAATGGCTTTGGAAGAAGCCCTGTACGTTGGTAGCTATTTTATGGACACCCCGTTTCAATCCTTTTTGCCAATCTAATGGCTTTGGAAGAACCGAACTTATAAACTATTTTAAATCAATGAATTAGTTTCAATCCTTTTTGCCAATCTAATGGCTTTGGAAGTAAGGTTGTAATGGAGTTCGAGTTGGTCGAGTTGGAGTTTCAATCCTTTTTGCCAATCTAATGGCTTTGGAAGAAAACACCGTAAGCCTCAAACCCTTGGCCAAAAGTCGGTTTCAATCCTTTTTGCCAATCTAATGGCTTTGGAAGATGCCTAGGTTTTCATTTTCAGCCGTGCCGAAATGAGGTTTCAATCTTTTTGCCAATCTAATGGCTTTGGAAGAGTTTGTGAGGATTTGTAAGCAATTGAATTTAAAAAAAGTTTCAATCCTTTTTGCCAATCTAATGGCTTTGGAAGAAAACCAGCACTTGCATTTAATCATAAATCGGCTATGTTTCAATCCTTTTTGCCAATCTAATGGCTTTGGAAGTTCGCCTTTTTCGTCAATATCATACTCAAAAGGCAAGTTTCAATCCTTTTTGCCAATCTAATGGCTTTGGAAGTGGTGCTTGGCCTGATGATTGGCCTAAT
>JAYWHL010000106.1:0-4388 GCA_043777715.1 Cytophagaceae bacterium
CCTACAAGGTTTATCATGCCAGCGTCTAACAACTTTAGCCCTAAGTCTCTGCTGCCTTTGCCATAGTATCCTAATATTGACAGTAAATTGAGCTGAAAGTCACAGCCAAAGTCTTTTAACTGTTCAAATTGTTCAAACTCGTTACTAAAATAGAGGTATCGCTCGGGGTGTGCCAAAATGGGTTTGTAGCCCTTGGTTTGTATTTTGAAAATGAGCTGATGGAGATTTCGAGGGGCAGACATAAACGACATTTCGACCAAAACTTTGTTTTCGGAAATCGTAAGTAAAGGTTCTTTCTCTAGGTTTTGTTCAAAAACTTCGTCCATATAATATTCTGCTGCAAAGGCCAAGCTCACAGGGATTTGAGCTGTTTCTACGGCATTTTTTAAACGTTCAAAACCCGCCGATATAGTGGCCGTTGTGTTGGGGTAATGGTCTATCATTACGTGGGGCGTAGTGATGAGTTTTCTAAAACCCAAATCATACAAATGTTGAACTAGTTTTATAGAGGTTTCGGGCGAGTCGGAGCCGTCGTCGATGCCAGGAATGAGGTGGGAGTGCATATCGGTTGCCAAAAAAGAAAAATCGTTTTGAATGATTTCTCTTTCTTTTTTATTGATGCCTAGCCAGTCGAAAATTTTCATTTTTTTGATTTTATGATTAATTCCTATCACGAGCCAATGCGTATCCAACGCTTAAAATTGCCCCAATTATCGTAAACACCAATATCATAATACCTCGGCGTGGCTCGCTTTTGAGCAAGGGTACTTGGGGTGGGTCTAGGGTTTCAAAAATCATACTTTCTTCTTGTACTTTTATTTTGGCTTCTTCCAATTTTCTTGATAAATCGGTATATAGGCCATAGGCAATATCAAAATCAAATTGTAGTTTCTTGGTTTGGTCTTGCGTGATACTTAATATAGCGTTGAGTGTTCGGTCTTTTTTGGCCGAAAGGGCATATTGTGTGTTTTCGTATCGCTTTCGGGCTTGGCTTGTTCGGCCTTCCAAAAACGTAACATCTGTTTTTAGTTTTCCTGTTCTATATTTTGTTACGTAGTTGGTAAGGTATTCTGTCGAAACCCTAGCCACAGTGGCTGCCATAATAGCCTCGGGCATTTTTACATCAATAGATATGATTCCCGTTTTTTTGTCAAGACTCGCCAAAACTCTTTCTTTTAAGTCTTTGATAATCCTTTCCTTGGCCTTGCTTATTCTTAGGGTTTTGCTATAATTTTTGGGGTCGGGTAGGCTTGTATTATTTTTACCGTCTGAAAACATCGAAGCAATGGCTTTGCCGATAGACCAACTGTCGGCTTCTTTTTGGACAAAATATTGTTCAAGCGTCATTAGTTTATTGTAGGTTTCGGAATACACTTCCTGATTCAACAAAAACAAACTAAACGAAGTACTTTGCAAGATGTTGGGGTATAGGTCTGGGCGAATAGCATCGCTGCTGTTGAGATTATCGAGGTTTACGCCCGCCAAACCTGCCAACGAACCCAGTTTGCCCAAGCCCCCTGCATTTTTAGATTGCAGTTCGGGCATCAGCCTTGTGCCTGCCCTAAATTCAATATCACTAAAAATGGCCGTGAGCAAGCCTACCGTAAAAAACAATAGCGTGCCTAGTGCGATAATAAACTTGCCACGTTTTAGGCGGGCAACAATACTTGCCGTGCTGATTTCTGTTTCGTTATTCATGTTTTTGATAAATTACTATAAGTATCTATTGGCTTGTTTCTCAATACATTACATTAAAATAGGATAGGCTAATCTGAGTAATGGACATTTTCACAAATTGCTTTCGCAAAGGTATTTGGTGGGCCAGCAACCACGGAAACGAGTCCTCAACCCTTTAATCCTCAATCCTTTAACCCCTTAACCCTTAACCAAAAATTGTCCCTACTCCTAAAATGTTACGGTTTCAATAAATTAACAAGCGTAATGATTACGGCCGCAAACGAAGCCGTGGCCGAGGCTATGGCTACGGTTTCGGCTGGAGACCTACGGTTATTTTCGTTTTCGGGTTTTGTTGGTACATAAATGTTTGTTCCTTGCTCTATTTTGGGATATTTTTTGAAAAACAAAAACGATTTCGTTCGCTCCGAAATCCCATTGGCGTAGGTTACATAGACTTTCTTTTTCCAAGATTTTTCGGTAAAGCCTCCAGCTTGTGAGATGTAATCCATCAAGCCAAAACTTTTGATGTAACCAACCGTATTTGCGTTTAGCACATTACCCGAAATAGAAACCAGTTCATTAACTCTGGGAACGAGTAGCGTATCGCCATTTTCGAGTAAAAGATTGGCTTCTTGAGATGGATTTTCTACGATAGAACGAATATCTATGGCCACGGCGATGCCCTTTCTCGAAAACTTAACCCCTTTTGCAAAAGCCGAAGCCCTAAAACCGCCACTTCGCCTAATGAGGTCGGTGATGCGTTCTTCTCGTAATTTTATTGGATAGCTGCCTTGTTGATACACCTCTCCAGTGATATTGGCCAAGGCTTGTACTTCGTATCGTGGCGATGTTCTCACAAAAACGATGTCAAAGGGCTTTAGTTCAAATTTGGAATCTTGGTTGCTTAGTTTCAAATCTTGGTTAATATCAAAAATAAATTTGATAATGTTTTGCTCTGCTGCCAGCCCCAAGGTGTCGTCTTTTACCCTACGGGCAATCTCAATATGGTTGGGTATGGCGGCATCTGTAAATCCTCCTGCCAGCACAATAAGGTCGGCAACGCTCATTTTTTCGGTGTAGTCAAAACTACCGCCTTTGTTTACACCCCCTGTTATTTGAAGATTTCGTTTTTCTCGTAATTCGCTCAATGACTTGATAGTCAGGACGTCCTGTCGTTTGAGGGGGACATCGGCTATTTCGCCTTTGATGAGTTTTCCCAAATCAAAAGCAATGTTTTCTATATCAAGGTTTTCTTTTTCTCTGATAATATTGGCTCGTGCCAAAAAGGCATCTTCTCGCAGTCCCTCTGCTTTTTTGATAAGGTCTTTTACGGTTTTTAGTTCAGTGCCAATGGCAAATTCGCCTGGCCTAAACACTGCCCCTTTTATTTCTACACGGTTTTCGTAGCGGTTTAGGATTGTACCAACCATAAATTTATCGCCGCTTTTCAATTCAAAACCTTTATAGCTTTCTTGACCAATATCTTGAATCTGTAATTCTTTGTTAGTGTTGCGTTTTAGGGTAATGTTGGCGGTATAGGCTTGGTCGGTAAAGCCTCCTGCAAACTCCAAGATGGTTTGTAGGGTTTCGCCTTTTTTTACTTCAAAAATATTAGGAGTTTTTATTTCGCCAGCCAGTTCTACACGGGTTTGGTAGTAGCCAATCCTGATAACGTCTTGGTCTCTAAGGCCAATGTTGTCTTTTTGGTCGGCATTGAGCATAAAGTCATAAAGGTCTAGACTTCGTACTACCTTGTTGTCTCGTATCACTTTTATATCCCTAAACGAGCCATTTTTTGACGGCCCGCCCGCCTGATAGAGGGCATTAAAAACCGTTGCCAACGACGACAGCGTGTAAGTGCCTGGCCGAGTAACTTCGCCTGTTATAATTACTTTTATGCTTTTTACAGCCCCCAACGTAACTTGGGCATACAGGCCGCTTCCTGGCACGTTTAGACCCTCGTATCTTGCCCTAAGTTTAGAAATCACTCGGTCGGCGGCTTGTTCTATCGTGAGGCCACTGACGTAAGTTGGCGGAATATTCTCTACTCTTACTGTACCCTCGGGCGATACTTTTAGTTTGTAGGTTACTTGTGCCAAACCCACAATGTCTAGCACCAGTTCGTCGTCGGCACCTAGGATATAGTTTTTGGGTGTGGCGATTCTAAGGTTGGGTTCAAACGATAGGCTGGCATTATTAAAAAGACTTGCTCCAAATATTTCGGATTTTTTTTCGGTAACCACCACAGGGTTTTCTTGTGCTGGTGGCGTGGGGTTTCGCTGGATACCCTCTGCCGACTGTATTTTTGACGATTGTCCGTCGTCGGTTTTGGTGTTTTTTGTGGCGGTATTTTCTACTTTGCTTATTTTTTCCCTCATCTTGGCAATATCACTCTGGGTATAGCCTTGTTTTAAGGCGGCGGTTTCTATTTGGCTTTCAGTCATGCCACTAGCACGGGCTTTTTCAATAAACTGCCTTACCTGGCTGTCGTCTAAATTGTCAGGTTTTTGGGCAAAACTTACCCCCAAAAACAGGCTTGTTAAAAGCAAAGTCAGGAAAAATTTATTCTTTTTCAAAATATTGATTGTAATGAAATTAATGATGAAGCTGTTCAAACTTTTAATTTTAGGGCAAAATTAGGCTATTTTTTGACTAGACGAAGGTTTTTTTGAGAGCGTAGCATCGCTACGGTCGATAAAAAAGCTAAAGTC
>JAYWHL010000107.1:0-4372 GCA_043777715.1 Cytophagaceae bacterium
ATTATTAACAAAATATTTTTACATTTTTCAAGAATAAAACAAAATATTTGGCACACTTATCGCAATACTGTTATCATAACCAAGAATTAAAAAAGTACTAAGCCAAAAAATAAGAGTTAAGGAAAAAAGAAACATAAAGCCATGAAATTTTAAGATTTTATTACCAAAAACAAAGCACATAAAATAAGAACAATTAAACAATTAAAACATTAGAAACCATGAAATCATTAGCTAAAACAATCCTTGCCGCCGCTGCCACTTTTTGTATGACGTATGTTGCCCTTGCCGAAGAGCCAACCAAAAACGTACCAACCACAAAATCGTTTGCCGTGGGCGTATTTGCCAGCCAAAATGCCGAGAAACTAAACGTAACCATCGAGAATTATGCCAACAAAACACTGACGGTAAAACTAAAAGACGAAAACGGAGCAACAGTTTATACAGAAACCGTAAACAAAACAACGCCCAAATATTGGAGGAAATTTGATGTAAGCCAAATAGGCTCTGAAAATTGTAGCGTAGAGGTATCGGACGGTACAGAGACCATCTCGAAAGATTTGAACAGTACCACTCGCAACATTACTGCAAGCACACAACCAACTGACAACCAAGACCTTGCCGTAGGTATGTATCAGATAGAAAACACAATGAAAATGAATTTGTCGGTAAATAACAAGCGTAATACAGCCTTACAAATTACTTTAAAAAATGCCGACGGCGAAGAGCTATACAGCGAGATAGTAGGCAAAAAATACCCTGCTTACAAACGTGCTTTCGACCTAGCTGGCCTAGCCGATGGTTCGTATCAGTTTGAAATATCTAATGGCCGAACCAGTATTGTAAAAGAGATTAGTGTTAATACACAAAAATAATGAGCATAAGTGCTTAAAAAACAAGTAGTTATTAAAAGTTTGAAAAATTTTAGTTTAGGGTTATTAAAAAAGGCTTGGGCATTGCCCAAGCCTTTTTTGTGAAAATTATCTCCAACAATGAATACTAGATTTTTATCTGATGCCCTACACTCAAAATGTATGGTTACCTTTGTTTTAGTTATCGATAGGCGTTACACGCTTCACGACTTATATTTGTTAGCTAAGTAGTCCAGATAAAATAATCGCTGTTATCCTTTTTTATAAATGCCTGATAACGTGTAGTTTGTAAGTCCTCCCTACTGGGGAGGATTAGGTGGGGCTACTTACTCATCGTTTTACGCACAAAAATTTAGTAATCATGCCCCTTTCTATCCAAAATTTTATTACCCAAACCAACCCATTGCCCCTAATAGATGTTCGTTCAGAAGGCGAGTTTACACACGGGCATATTACTGGTGCTACGAACATACCACTTTTTGATAATGCAGAACGGGCTTTGGTGGGTACGTGCTACAAACAAAATGGCAAAGATGCCGCCGTATTGTTGGGTTTGGAGATAGTTGGGCCAAAACTAGCATCGTTCATACGAAAAGTAAAGGAAATTGCCCCCAACAACGAAGTTTTGGTACATTGTTGGCGAGGCGGAATGCGGTCGGGGAGTTTTGCTTGGTTGCTCAACACGGCAGGCATCAAGGCCAACGTGCTGGTGGGGGGCTATAAAGCATATCGGCAGTTTGTTCAACAATCGTTTGAAACTCCGCTTAATCTTATCGTTTTGGGCGGTAGTACGGGTAGCGGCAAAACGGAGGTTTTACAAGAATTAAAACAAATAGGCGAGCAAGTTATTGATTTAGAGGGAATTGCACACCACAAGGGTTCAGTTTTTGGGGCTTTGGGACAACTGCCACAACCCTCGACCGAGCAATTTGAGAACCTATTGTTTGAACAATGGAAGCACCTAGACCCCAACCGCAGGACGTGGATAGAAGACGAAAGCCGTAGAATTGGCACCGTGTACTTAGACCAACGAATATGGGAACAGCTACGCAAAGCCCCCGTGATGGTGCTGCAAGTACCCCGAGATAAGCGAGTAGAATTTCTAGTAAAAAACTATGGAAAGTTTGATTTTGAGCAATTAGAAAGAGCCTTGACCATTATTCAAAAAAGACTTGGCGGCCAGCATTATCTTACGGCTATTGAGGCTCTGAAAAGCGGAGATTTGGCAATGGTGGCAGATATTTCGCTCAATTATTACGACAAAGCCTATCAACACGGTTTATCGCTCAGAGAAGCAAGCCATACCCTCGTGCCTGTGGCTGATACCAATCACTACGAAAATGCCAAGGCCTTGATTAAAGCACTAGAAGAAAGAGATGAGGTTTAGGTGTGTTGAGTTCTGAAAAACCATTACTAAAACTGGGTTTTTGTAGTAATTTCGTGGCACTCATTGACAGTAAGTTTTCGCTAGAAGAATCAGTGTTTTAATTTGTAATCTCCTGTATTTCAAGATAATAGTTGCTTTTTTGACCAACTGGGTATCACTTAGCAGAAAGTTGTTGCTGTACTTTTTTAACAAAGTCCACAGTAACACCTGCAATGTCTGCAATTTGGTTAATCGTTAAATCTAATTTTTGAAGCAGGTTCTTAACAAATTTGGTTTGCTCTGTTTCTTGTCCTTTGATGTAAAAATAATCGCTTTCTGCATCAATGTACTTTGCCATATTCTGTATCATGTCATCGAATTTTAAGTCTAGTTTACGCAGTTTTGCGAGAATACGCAACTGTCGGAAATGCTTTTGTAACGTATTTTGGTCGGTTTTAGTTTGTTCAAGTCGTTGAATGATTTGAGAAAGAGCATTTTCTGGGCTTTCACTCCCAAAGTTGCCCAAAACTGCTAAAATAATTTCTTCGGGATTTAATGAGTTGAGAAACCTTAAATAGTCAAATTGTGTGATATTGATAAGTTGAAACTGGAAATAGTTACCATCTTCAGAAAGCACTGTTTTCATTTTAGGCTCTTTGTCGCCTATATAAATAACATATTGCCTGACTGATAAGCCATATTTTGATTTCAATAAACCCCAATAGTCAATCATTCGATAAACCATTTTTTTGTAATCATCTACCTGAAATTCAAGGTGTAAAATAAATTTCCTACCTGTTGGGTCGGTTATGATTCTCAAAACGTCCGCCTCCTTTTCTTTGGTTTGCTGTAACTTTTCTTTGATTACAGTCGAATCCATGACATTGAAACCCAAAACGCTATTCATCAAAGCAGGGATTATGCTCTCGATATTTTCTTTTACGATTTTATCGTAGATGTTACCTTCTCTTTTGTTTTCCATGGCAAAATAAAGTTATTGAAAAACTAACACTTTTCAAAATTTGCATTGTTACTCTTTGGCTAGTTCTAACAGCTCAATAGGTTTTTCCTAATTCAGCCAAAGAAACTCCAGTAGCGAAACAACAATCTTGTGACACAAAACAATTAGACTTTATTTTTGATTTGAGTATTTGTTTTCTCAGCATACCCACCCACCAACGATTGAATAAATACACGCTAAACAAAAAATCCCCTCTAACATTGAATTAGAGGGGATTTTTCAGAATTTTCAAAGTTTACAAATCAATCGCTTCGCCGTAGGCAGCTTCGGTTGCTCCTTTAATAGCTTCCGAAATTGTTGGGTGTGGGTGTACTGATTTCATGATTTCGTGGGCAGTCGTTTCTAATTTTCTAGCCACTACCACCTCGGCAATCATCTCTGTTACGTTGTAGCCAATCATGTGGGCGCCTAGCCATTCGCCATATTTTGCATCATAGATTACTTTCACAAAACCGTCTCTGGCACCTGCGGCAGTGGCCTTGCCCGACGCTACAAACGGAAACTTACCCACTTTTATATCATAGCCTAATTCGATGGCTTTCTTTTCAGTAAGACCCACCGAGGCGATTTCGGGTACACAATACGTACAGCCTGGGATATTGCCATAATCAAGGGCTTCGGTATGTATGCCCGCTATTTTTTCTACACAAATCACGGCCTCCGATGTTGCCACGTGGGCAAGGGCTTGGCCTGGGGTGGCATCGCCAATGGCAAAAACGCCAGCAATGTTGGTTTCGTACCACTGGTTTACAACAATCTTGCCTTTGTCGGTGGCAATACCTACGTCTTCAAGACCGATGTTTTCGATATTGGCCACCACACCCGCTGCCGAAAGCACAATTTCAGATTCAAGAACGATGTCTCCCGTTGGTGTTTTTACCGAAACCTTGCAGCCTTGGCCCGTAGTGTTTACGCTTTCTACTGACGACGAAGTATAGATTTCAATGCCCATTTTTTTGTATTGCTTGGCCAATTCTTTCGATACATCTTCGTCTTCAACAGGCACGATATTTGGCATAAACTCTACGATGGTTACCTTAGTTCCCATGCTGGCATACACATAAGCAAACTCTACGCCAATAGCTCCCGAACCTACAATAACCATACTTTTTGGCT
>JAYWHL010000108.1:0-4358 GCA_043777715.1 Cytophagaceae bacterium
AAACTAGGCTTTATTTCTTGTTTTGATTTTGACGGAATCATCGGCAGTAACCTACTGAGGCACTGCATCGTACACATTAATATTGCCCAAAAAATCATCATTTTAACAGATAAAATAGAAAACCTTCATCTAAAAAATGCTCCTATCTCTACCCTCACGCTTGACAAACAAAGTAATCCTTATCTCAAATTAAACCTCGACACTAAGCTACAATTCGATGCCCTTTTTGATAGTGGTGCCAGCGACTTTATTGGTATTTCTAAACCCGTAGCTACCAAAGCACTCAAAAAAGGGATAGGCCGAGTATTGAACCAAGGCTTTGGACAAGGGGCAATTGGCTTGCATGGGATTGGGCAATCAAGCCAAAAAAACAGAGTGATGTTTAACAATTTGATGTTGGGAAATTATAAAATCTTGGATTTTGTGATTGAGGTAGCCCCCAACGACGAAAACGCCGTTGGACTCAAACTATGTGATTATGGCACGGTTACGCTAGATTATTTAAACAAGCAGTTTTATTTTGAAGGAAACCAACCAACCCAAGCATTTAAGGAACGTACAACCTTGGGGTTTTCGTTTCAACCCGAAGAAACCTACTATGCCATCGGAACAGTTTGGACAGGAACATTAGCAGAAGGCAAGGGCTTAAAATCAGGATTTAAACTATTAAAAATCAATGATTTAGACCTAAGTACTCGAAACACCGAAACCGACTGTATTTTGTTTCGTTCAGCTTTTTTGAGCAAACCAAGTCTAAATATTACTTACCAAGACGATAAAAATCAAGTATTTACAATTACGTTGTACCAAGAATAAAATCTTGCCCGAATTGATTCTAATTATCTCTTTTTAACGACGACGGTATTAAATTAATCTTGGCAAAAATTTGTATTATTCAAATTAAAAGTATAATTTTCCAGTCATAAATTTGGCGGAATCTATAATAAGTTGTTGGCGATTGCTGGCAACTTATTTTTTTATGACCGTTTGTCAAGCCCAATGACTTTTAGTCATTAATTTGCCTTTTTGCAATCAACTGTCTATTAGCTTTGACCTGTTATTAATCCTTAACAATAAAAACAATTTAGCCTTTATGTCTAATATTTTAGAAATAAAAAACATTGCCAAACGCTATGCAAACCATACAGCCTTGGACGGTATCAGTATGGATATTCCAGAAGGAAGTATTTTTGGACTTTTGGGACCAAACGGTGCAGGCAAAACCTCACTTATTCGTATTATTAACCAAATTACAGGCCCTGACGAGGGCGAGGTTATTTTTAAGGGCGAACGCCTTCAGCCCAAACACGTAGAAGTGATTGGCTATTTGCCCGAAGAACGTGGCCTTTACAAAAAAATGAAAGTGGGCGAACAACTCATGTACCTTGCCCAGTTAAAAGGCATGAAAGCCAGCGAAGCCAAAGAAAAACTAAAATATTGGTTTATTAAATTTGGGATTCAGGCTTGGTGGGATAAAAACGTAGAGGATTTGTCGAAAGGAATGCAACAAAAAACACAATTTGTGGCAACCATCGTGCATAATCCCGACTTGATAATCTTGGACGAACCATTTTCGGGCTTCGACCCTATCAATGTAAATTTATTAAAAGACGAAATTCTTGAACTAAAAGCCCAAGGCAAAACGATTATTTTTTCAACTCACCGCATGGAATCTGTTGAAGAACTTTGCGATAATATTGCCCTCATTAACAAGTCGAAGGTGGTGTTGGCGGGCGATAAAAAAGCCATTAAACAGCAATTCAAAGACAATACCTTTACCATTGAATATACAGGCAATGTACCAACCCTTGGGCCTGAATATCAAGTTATAGACAGTAAAAATATTGCCGAAAATCACTATAAAGTGCATGTGAAAATTGGCGAAGGCGGCTCGGTAAATCAATTAATTGGCACTTTGATTAGCCAAACCGAACTCAAATATTTTTCTGAAAATATTCCATCATTCAACGATATTTTTATAAAAATGGTGGGCGAAACCGCCAATGAATTATTGTAAATTTTTGGTTTTAACCTAAAATAAATATCATTCTAATACTTTCGGCCTAAAGCCCAGTGCTTAAAAGCCAAGCCAAAACAATACAACAATGAACAAAATATTACTAATTATCAAGCGGGAATACCTAACCAAGGTAACGAAAAAAGCATTTTTAATTGCCACACTAGGCGTACCCATTTTGTTGTTTGCTATCCAAGGCGGAGCAATTTATTTAGCAACATCGGACGGAGACGATATAAAAAAAGTACAAGTGATAGACGAGAGCGGATTGTTTAAAAACGTTTTGAAAACAGAAGAAAACAATCAATTCGATTTTATGAGTAAATCATTAGACCAAGCCAAAAAAGAGTTTTTGGGTGGCAAAGCCGATGCCCTAGTGTATATTCCAAAAGACATCGTAGAGAACCCGAAAGGGCTGAAAATATTTGCAGAAAAAACAGTAAGTCAAGGCATTAAAGGACAAGTAGAAGATGCCATTCAGGCCGAAGTACGTAACATACGCCTCACCCGTGCCAACATTGATATTAAAATTATTGAAGAAAATCGTGTAAATGTTGATGCCGAAACCTTTAGTATAAACGAAGAAGGCAAAGAACAAGATAGCTCTACGGGTATAGCCATGATACTGGGTGGCATTATTGGTTTTGTCCTATATTTTACAATTTTGATGAGTGGTAGCCAAGTAATGATGGGCGTTATTGAAGAAAAAAGCAGCAAAATCGTAGAAGTAATCATTTCGTCGGTAAGACCAATGCAATTGCTTTTGGGAAAAATAATAGGAATTGGCTTAGTGGGGCTTACCCAGTTTTTATTGTGGATAGTCATGTTTTTTGCTATCAGTACCGTAACCACGGGGATTATTGCCAGCAAAATGAAAGAGAAAGTACAAAAACAAATTACTGCCAAGATGTCGGCAGCCGAAATAAAGAAAATTGAGCAAGAAATGCTTGATAAAAATCCCCTCGAAAAATTCCAAAAACAAACGGCCAGCTTGCCCATTACCAAAATCATATTGTGCTTTTTGTTTTTTTACTTGGGAGGCTATGTGTTGTATAGCTCTTTGTATGCAGCCGTTGGGGCAGCCGTGGATAATATCCAAGATGCTCAACAGTTTTCGTTGCCACTCACCATTCCCATTATCATCTCCTTCGTGTTCGCACAGGGTGTTATGAAAGACCCCGACAGTACCCTCGCATTTTGGGCTTCAATTATTCCGTTTACATCGCCTATCAACATGATGGTTAGGCTACCATTTGGTGTGCCAAACTGGCAATTGGCCTTGTCAATGGTGTTGCTGATATTGGGTTTTATGGGTACAACATGGTTGGCTGGCCGAATATACAGGGTTGGAATTTTGATGTTTGGTAAAAAACCAACTTGGAAAGAATTAAGCAAATGGATTTTTTATAAAGGCTAAATTTAAGATTTACTGCCTTTAGAATAGCGTAAAATTTTAGAGAAGGGTCAAGGAATTTTGAATTTCTTGACCCTTTTCTTGTAGAAAATTTCTCAAAATCATCAATAAATACCAACCAGCAGGGATTTCAAACCAAGCCCTCCCTCCTATTCGATAATTAAAAAAGTAAGTACCAGTTAGGGCAAGACAGGCATTTTAAAACCTTTAATCTCTTGAATTTTAGGCCAATAGCCGACAACCAATTGCCAATAGCCACATATTTGATTAAATTTGGTAATCAATCAGCAAAATATGAATTTTCCATTCATCTTTCGTTACCTACTTTCTCGGTGTTTTGCTTTCAATTTTCTCAAATTTATATGACATTTTCTTCGCTTGGTCTTTCAGAATCTTTAATGTTGGGTATCCAAGAAAATGGCTATCAAAACCCCTACCCTATTCAAGAAAAAGCCATTCCTGTTATCTTAGAAGGAAAGAACATCATTGGTATTGCACAAACGGGTTCGGGAAAAACAGCCGCTTTTGTGTTGCCTATTTTGGAGATTTTTCAAAGAAAAAAAAACTCTCGAAACCTCCATCTCAAAGTTCTGATTTTAGTACCTACCCGTGAATTGGCCATTCAAATTGCTGGTGTTTTTGATGAATTTACCAAGCATCTAGCCCAAACCGTAAAGCATAACGTAATCTATGGCGGAGTTTCGGTAAATCAACAAATGCAAACGCTCAAAAATACCGAAGTTTTGATTGCAACACCAGGCCGATTATTAGAAATGATTGATAACCAGTCGATTAACCTATCAAGAATTGAGCAATTGGTACTAGACGAAGCCGACAAAATGCTTGATTTAGGATTTTTGGACGAAGTGAATGCTATTTTAGGGAAACTACCCAAAAAGGTACAAACTATTCTTTTTTCGGCCACAT
>JAYWHL010000109.1:0-4355 GCA_043777715.1 Cytophagaceae bacterium
ACTTGTAAATCGGATAGCATTTGCCAAGAAAAACTACGCTGTTCTTGTGTTGTAATAAAAAACCAAAGCACAAGATTGGCTATTAAAATCAGATAATAATTAGGCAAGGTACGCAACCATCTCCGTTTCCAAAAATGCCTTAAAATCGAAAATGTAAAATGGTCGTTTTGTTGGATAATTTTGATTAAAATACCTCCAATCAAAAACCCACTCAACACAAAAAATAAATCAACGCCGTCTAAATAAAACACAAAAACATATTTGAACAACCACCTAAGCACGGGGTGATAGTCGAGTGTTTTACCCAAAAGCCTGTCGCTATGCCCCAAAACTACGAGCAAAACCGCCACAGTCCTGATAATATCAAGACCAAAAACTCTGTTTTTATAATCTATTTCTAAGTTAAAAATCGTTTTGAGCATTTGGGAGATTTAAAATTCTATACCCACAAATTTAAGTAAATTTGATGAGCCAACAATTTTGGTTACAGGCTCAAAAGTCAATTATTTGTTACAAAAGCAACGCTTTCAAGAAATAATAAGTCTAATTATCAAAACCAACCGTATATGTTTTAGATTGACGAACGATTACGTTTTAAAAACCAAACAGTCGGAAGCTAATAGCAAAATTTATCAATGATTAGGCCAAAATTTAGGCATCATTTTTGTTAAGAAGTGTTAAAAGACCTTTGAATGGTCAGAAATGGAGGTCGAAAATCTAGGATTTAACAAAGAACTTTCTTAGTTTTGTATCAACAAAGTACAATTATAAATGCCATGAGGAAATTTTACGCAATAATGTTACCAGCCTTCTTGTTCAGCTTTTTGCTGACGGGCGTAACTGTTGCCCAAAATAACCCCAAAACTCGGCTTGATATTAAGCCAAAGGCAAAGCCAGCGGCATCTTTCTCGCAACTCCAAAAGGGGGCTTATCTGCGTAACTCTCCTGTAATGCCCGCCGACCTTAGACTCAACCGCTCAACGGCTATCAAAGACTTTTACCGTAATTATTTTAGCACGTTAGTTGGCACAAAGAAAGTAAATAAACCAACGCCATTGGCCGAACCAACTTCTGTAAGTATAAATGCCGAAGCGAGAATGGGGGTAAGTGAGGAAATTAGCAATGTAGAGAAATTTTATGCTTCCGACAAAATCGTTGTTTCAAAAATTTATCCCAACCCGATTGATGATTTCGCAATGATAGACTATGAAATAAAATCAAATGTAAACGAAGCCAAGTTTGTATTCGTGAATATGCTAGGTACACAGGTAAAGGAAGAGGTACTAGGCAAAAACGACAAAAAACAACAAATTGATTTTAGAAATTTGCCCAACGGAATGTATTTCTATCAATTGAGCATAGATGGCAGAGTACCGCCAGTGTCGCACAAGTTGATTATCAGACATCAATAGCGGGCATTCTGGTAAAAATAGTTGAGAAGTATCGTACTTAAAACAAATAGATTGGATAGGTTAGTATTTGAATCAAAACCGAATTTAACCCTTTTTATATTACACAAAAACCATTGCTGACGTGATGGTTTTTGTGGTTTTAAAGGATTTTGACTTTGAGAAATTAAATGGTTAAGAGACGAAAATTAGGTTTAGACCGCTTGAATGTTGCCATTTGTGTATTTTACATAAATAAAATAAGATTTGGTGTTATCTTGTGGTATTAAATTCACCCTAAAAATAACATTCTTCACGAATCGTGGTTTTTATCTAAAACAACAAAAAAACTAAAACATGAAAAAACTTTTTACCATGTTAGCCTTGGTTGGTATTATGCTCTCTGCCAATGCTCAACGCCCTAATGCCCCCGCCACAGGAACGCCAGGGGCAACCACTGCGGGAACACCCCCAGCAGGTGGCCCTCCTGCCGCCGCAAAACCTGGCCCCAAGCCCTACAAAGAAGTGATAACAGACAAGGCAAAAACCAGCAAAGGACTATTGACTGTTCATAAAATTGATGACAAGTATTTTTTTGAAATTGCTGATTCTGTAATGGGTCGGGACATTATGTCGGTAACGAGGTTTGTACGCACAACGGCAAGCGGAGGGTTTGGTGGCGAAGAAGCAAATCGCCAGATGATTCGTTGGGAAAAAGGCCCCGACAACAAAGTGTTTTTGAGGTCGATAACCATCGAAAACTTTACGGCCGATAGCACCAAACCTATTTTTCAGGCCATCAAAAACTCTAACGTGGACCCAATCGCCGCTTCGTTTGATGTAAAGGCTTTCAGAAAAGATACTTCTTCGGTAATAGACGTTACCGACTATTTTAAGGGCGACAATCAGATATTTTCTATTGATGCTTTTACCAAACAACGCTATAAAATGACAGGTCTCATGGCCGATCGTTCGTATATTCAGAGCGTTAAATCGTATCCTATCAATACCGAAATAAAAACCGTTAAAACCTTTGGTGTTTCGCCACCGATGCCTTCGTTTGGGGCACCGTCGCCAATTCCGTCGGTAACCTTGCCTGCTGGGGCTGATGCTGGTTTTATAACGATAGAGATGAATATTTCGATGATAATGTTACCAAAAGTGCCAATGCGTAAGCGTTATTATGACCCACGAGTTGGCTATTTTGCCAATGGATATGTGTCGTTTGGCGAGGAATCTCACAAAACAGAAAGAGAGATTTTTGCGGTAAGATGGCGTTTAGAAGCCAAAAATGCAGTTGATGCCGAGCGTCAGAAAAAAGGGGAATTGATAGAACCCAAAAAACCAATTGTGTTTTATATCGACCCTGCCACGCCTGAAAAATGGCAAAAATACCTAAAATTAGGCATTGACGATTGGCAAACGGCTTTTGAACAAGCGGGTTGGAAAAACGCCATTATGGGCAAAGATTGGCCTAAAAACGATTCTACAATGAGTTTGGAAGATGCCCGTTTTTCGGCTATTAGGTATTTTGCTGCCGACATCGAAAACGCCTACGGGCCTAACGTGCATGACCCTCGGAGTGGCGAGATTATCGAAAGCCACATTGGTTGGTATCATAATGTGATGAATTTATTGCACAAATGGTTTTTTATTCAAACGGCTGCGGCCAATCCTGCCGCTCGTAAACCAAAATTCGATGACGAACTCATGGGTCAGTTGATCCGTTTTGTGTCTTCTCACGAAGTAGGGCATACGTTGGGCTTGCGTCATAATTTTGGAGCAAGCCATGCCACACCCGTTGAAAAACTTAGAGACAAAGACTATGTGTTGAAAAACGGCCATACGTCGTCTATTATGGACTATGCCCGTTTTAATTACGTGGCACAACCCGAAGACGGCGTTACTGACTATTTCCCTAGAATTGGCGACTACGACAAATGGGCGATTGAATGGGCTTACAAAACTGTAAATGGTAAAAGTGCAGATGATGAAAAAATGACCCTCAACAAAGAAACCATCAAGCGAATTAAAGAAAATTCTCGCCTTTGGTTTGGCACGGAGTCTAGCCCCTTCGACCCACGGTCGCAGTCGGAATGTATTGGCGACAACAACATGAAAGCCAGTGAATACGGTATAAAAAACCTTCAAAAACTTATTCCAAACCTAAACGAATGGACCAAAGAAGAAGGCGATAAGTACGATAACCTAGAGGCCATGTATAATGAAATCGTAGGCCAGTTTAGACGTTACATGGGCCACGTTACCAAAAATGTTGGAGGTATTTACGAAACGCCCAAAAGTATTGAAGAAGAAGGCGTGGTGTATGACCCAACACCAAGAAATTTACAAAAAGATGCTGTAAATTTCTTGAATAGCCAGTTATTTAGTACCCCAAAATGGTTGATAGACCCTGCAATTTTGAACAGAATAAGACCCGACCAAGGCGTTGGAGCGGTGTTGGCCATACAAGAAGGTACGCTGAACAGTCTCTTGGCTGGGGATAGAATGACCCGAATCATTGAAACCAATCAACGGTATGCTAATAGCTATACTTTAGACGAATTAATGACGGACATCAGAACGGGAATTTACAGTGAATTGAAAACCAAAGCCCCGATAGATACCTACCGAAGGAATTTACAAAAGGTTTTTGCCGAGAAATTGATTGCGGCAATTGCAGCAAGCGGAGGCTCGCCAGCAATAAGTTTCCCAGGTTTTGGCACAGTGGTTTCTGCTTCGGCAGACCCTAAAAAATCGGATATTTCGTCATTGGTGCGGGCCCATGCCAATATGCTCAAAGCGGATATTGCAGCAGCATTACCCCTCACTACCGACAAAATGAGTAAGTATCACTTACAAGACGTTTTGTTTAGATTGACAAAGGCTTTAGACCCTAAATGACATTCAATTAATTGAAAATCAATTGATTAATTATTTTTATCATTTAAATACTAGTCTAAAAAA
>JAYWHL010000110.1:0-4342 GCA_043777715.1 Cytophagaceae bacterium
TCACGATAGCTTGGGTTTTTGACAAAACCATTGGCATAGCCAGATTCCACTTTTACAACACCTTCGAGTTGTTGAAAAACGGCCTCAACGCACCAAAAACAGCCCGCTCCAAGCGTAACGATTTCTAAACCTTCGGGTGTTTTTACTTCTGTAATCGGAATATCCATATTTTTTGATGAAGATGAAGGCCCAGCACAAGAGGCAAAGCTGCTCAAGGCAATAAGACCCAAGATTGTGTTTTTGATGAGATTTTTCATAATACCCTATTAACGAAAAAAACAATGAGATAGTTTTATATCCAAGATTTTTCAGACCTCTTAATAAGCCCTAACGGCATCTTGGCCTTTCATAAAATTAACAAAGGCTTTGTTTACCACCCTATTACCGCCTGGCGTAGGAAAATTTCCTGTAAAATACCAGTCGCCTTTGTGGTTTGGACAGGCTTCGTGGAGGCCCTCAATGGTTTGGTAGATTACGGCAAGTTCGGCTTTTAGGCCCTTTGGTTTTACGATTTCAGTTATTTTTCGAGAAATATCGTCATGGCTAAAGGGAGCATAAAGTTCTTTTACAAAATTAACTTTTCCCGCCTCAATTTCCTTGGTCGATGCCAAGGCGTTGGTACATTGCTCGTGTATTTGGTCGATGAGGGGATTTAACCCCCGCTCGTTGAGTAGGGCTAACATTGCCCGAAATGCCACAAATTCTTTGAGTTTAGACATATCAATTCCGTAACAATCGGGGTATCGGATTTGAGGAGCAGACGAAACAATCACGATTTTTTTTGGCTCTAATTTATCCAAAAGCGTAATAATACTTTTTTCGAGGGTAGTGCCTCTCACGATAGAGTCATCGATGAGAACAAGGGTATCAACCTTTTTTTTGATAACCTCAAACGTAGTTTCATAGGCACTCGACACCATGCTGTCTCGGTCGGTATCGTTGGTAATAAACGTTCGGAGTTTGGCATCTTTGGCGATAAGTTTTTCTATCCTTGGCCTAAACGACAGCAACTTATTAAGCTCATCGTCGGAAAGTCCTCCTTTTTTGATATGGTGTTTTCGCTCCTGAACGAGATAATCCTCTAGGGCTTCAACCATGCCCAAAAAAGCAGTTTCGGCAGTATTGGGGATATAACTAAAAACGGTGTTTTCGAGGTCGTAGTTGATTTCTTGGAGTACCTGAGGGAGTACTAATCGGCCAAGCATTTTGCGTTCGTGATAAATATCGGGGTCGGAGGGGCGGGAGAAATAAACTCGTTCAAACGAGCAAGAGGCACGAGGCAAGGGTTTTAGGAATTGAACCTGTCGATAAGCCCCTTTTTTATCTACTAACAGGGCGTGGCCTGGTTTAACTTCTTGAATATCAGAAAATTCGCAATTGAAAGCGGCTTTTATGGCTTGTTTTTCGGAGGCCACCACCACCACCTCGTCGTCGGCAAAAAAATAGGCGGGTCTAATGCCCGAAGGGTCTCTTGCCACAAACGAACTCCCGTGGCCTGTAAGCCCAACCATGGCATAACCTCCGTCAAAATCTCTGCAACTGCGTTCCAATACTCGTTTTAGGTCGATGTGGTCTTCGATAACGTCTGAAAGTTCGGGATTTTCGTAGGTATCCTTAAAATATTCAAACTGTCGTTGGTTTTCTTCGTCAAGAAAATGGCCAATTTTTTCCATAACCGTTACGGTATCTACAAATTCTTTGGGGTGTTGGCCTAGCGAAACCAATTTACCAAAAAGCTCATCAACGTTGGTCATGTTAAAATTCCCTGCTACTACTAAGTTTCTACTTCGCCAATTGCTTTGCCTTAGCATGGGGTGGCAGTTTTCTATGTCGTTTTGGCCGTGGGTGCCGTACCTAAGATGTCCTAGCCAAACTTCGCCCGTAAAACCATAGTTTTCTTGTAGCCATTTTGCGTTGTAATATTTGCTTTTGTCTTCTTTAAAGGCTTTTCGGTATTTTCTGTATATTTTCCCGAAGATGTCTTCTAAAGGTTGTTTTTCTACTGACCGATAGCGGCTAATGTAGCGATAACCAGGCGGAACTTCCAGTTTGATATTAGCGATACCAGCACCATCTTGGCCTCGGTTTACTTGTTTTTGCATCAAGACTTGCATTTTTTTGGCAGCCCATTGTGGCGAACCATACTTGTCGATGTAAAATTGGAGTGGTTTGCGAAGACGGAGCATCGCAATACCACATTCGTGTTTTATTTCGTCGGACATGACCTTTGTTGAGGTTTTGTTTGGTGCATCGGTGGGCAAAAACTAATGAATAATTGTCAATTGTTCACTAGCTTAGGATAATAATACAAAATTCAGAAACTAAGCAAGAGAATCCTAGTTTAGTGAGATTAAAATTTTTCAATAAAATTCATCAACCAATCTGATTTCAGAAATAATAGTACAATAGGTATTACAAGGCCAAGGGCAAGTATTTTTTGGGCAGGGGTAATGGTAATTTCGGGGAGGTCTGACGAATTTGCTACTCTAAAAAACATCATAAAAGGAATTTTTAAGTAATAAAACAAAGCGATGGCCGTGTTGAACAAACCCCAAACGAGGAGTATGAGTAGGAGCGTTTGATGGTTTTGCTGATAATGCTCCCAAAGCGATGAAAACACAAAGAGTTTTGACGTAAAACCAACGGTTAGGGGCAAGCCCACCAAGGACAAAAGGCTGATAATCAATAAGATTCCCATGAGGGGTTGTTTGATGCCCAAGCCTTGAAAATTGTTGAGGTCGATGTTTTGATTGTCTTGATTATTGGCAAAAATATCTATCAAAAAAAATGTTCCCATGCTACTAAACAAATAGCTGGCTATATAAAAAACACTGGCTTTGATACCAAACGAAGAAAAAGCCACGAAGCCAATGAGTATAAAACCAATTTGAGCAATGCCCGAAAAAGCCAATAGTCGCTTTAATTTGGTTTGCCAAAGGGCAGAAAAATTGCCAATGCTGATGCTCAATAACGATACTACGGCCAGTACGTCTTGAAAATCGGTGGGCATAATACTCAAAAACCGTAGCAACACCAGCAATCCAGCGGCCTTGGGGGCTACCGAAAAAAACGAAACTACGGGCATTGCCACGGCCTCATATACATCAGGATTCCAAAAATGAAAAGGTACGGCTGATATTTTATAGAGCAAACCCGCCAACACCAGTCCGCCCACAACCAATTGAACAAAACCATCGGTTTGAGAAATGCGTTGTGCAAATTGGGGGTCGGCTAGGTTGAGTGTTCCCGTGAGGCCATACATCAAACTCATACCATAGAGCATTATGGCCGAGCTAATGGCGCCAAACAAGAGGTATTTTATGCCTGCTTCGGTACTTTTTTTGTCTTTCAAAAAAGCCGTCAGAAGATAAGAAGCCAACGATACGATTTCGATACTTAGGTAAATAGACAAAAGATTGATGGCCATGGTCATAACCAATAAGCCCCAAACAATAGCAATCAGCAGGGCATAAAACTCGCCTGCCCACACACGTTGCGTTGCCCAGCTGTGCAACACCAGCACAAGGGCAGAAACCAAGATGAGTATTTTGAAAAAGACGGCCTTAATGTCTAAAAAGAGCATATCTCCAAACAAAAACGAATATTGTTGTCGTTGGCCTTGGATATAAACCAGTACGATTGTCCAAACCAAAATGCCTAGCATAAGGCCATGCCAAGTGGATTGGGGGTACTTTGATTTTTGGATTGTACCCGCCAAATCCAAAATAATAAAGACCACAAAAGCAAGCACCAAAAAAATTTCTGGCACAAAAAGCCCCAGACCATCGGTAATAGCAATAAGTTTTTGTTGTAGGTTCAAGGTAGTTGTGAATTAAAAGAAAGCCCCCTTCATGTAACGCAATTCTCCGAATTGCGGAGGCTACAATTCGGAGAATTGCGTTACATTTTTATAAATTATAAAAATGTCCAGTACTTAATCATATTGCATAATCGAAAGCCATTTCTGAGCATCTTCGTCAGTGTTCCAATTGTTAAATTTATCTACAATATCATCTTCGTTCAGAAACCCATTTTTTGCAGTTTGCGAACCCTTTAATTGCTCCTTATTACTCATATTTGTGATTTTTTTCTTGTGGCTTTCGTGAATCTTCGATTTCATTGGTTTCTAGTGTTTTATGAATTTGTAATACTATTTTTTGTAAAACATTTACAGAAACACTATTTCCAAATTGTTTGTATGATTGTGAATCAATTTTATTCAAAATAAAACTATCGGGAAAGCCCTGTACTCTTGCACATTCTCTTGGCGAAAGTTTTCGGATTTGTCCATTTATCAAATAAAGCCCCGTTTTAGACCCTACGCCACCACCATAAGCCGAAA
>JAYWHL010000111.1:0-4319 GCA_043777715.1 Cytophagaceae bacterium
CAGGATCAAACTCTCCATTGTAAAATTCCTACTATTTTGACAAATCATCTCTGATTCATCTATCTTACTATTTATACCCCAATCTCTCAAAGAACTCCATTTATTAGAATACCGAAGTATCCATAATAAATTGACTTTTTAATCCTATTCCTTAACTCCTTCCCCCCGTTTGGGATTGCAAAGGTACAAAACATCTAACCCTAATGTCAAGCATTTAACAAAATAAATTATTATAATATCCACAAAATCCTTAAAATCAAGAAGTTAAGTGCTGGGAAATAAAAAAAAATACGATATTGGATGGTTTAGAGGTCTAGTTTATAGTTTGTTTTATCTAAAAGTTGTTGGCTTAGGATTTCTCGTGCATTTTCTAATACTGATTTTGAAGGGTTGCTTCCTCCAATCATTTGGGCGATTTCTGTAACACGTTCCTCGGTTGTGAGTTTGCGGATTCGGCTTACTGTTTTGGTAGAAGAGTTATCTTTATATACAAAATAATGATTATCGCCTTTTGCAGCAATTTGATGTAGGTGGGTTATAGCTATGATTTGATGCCCACGAGCCATTTCTCTCATCATGTTGCCTACTTTGATTGAAATTTCGCCAGAAACTCCTGTATCTATCTCGTCAAAAACGATGGTTGGTAATGAGCGTTTGTTGGCCAAGATGTATTTTATGGCCAACATTAATCTACTAAACTCTCCGCCCGAAGCAACGTTTTTGAGTTGGGAGGGTTTGATGCCTTTATTGGCTGAGAATAGGACGTTTACATAGTCGGTGCCTGATAGGCTGGGTTTATCGGTTCGGTATTCAATTTTCAAAGAGGCGTTAGGCATTCCTAGGTCTATTAAGAGTGCGGCTATTTGGGTTTCGATTGTGGACAAAACAGACTGTCTTGATTTTGATAAGAGATTGGCTGTTTTGAGTAATGCTTGGTATGATTTTTCGCTAAGGGTTTTTGCTTTGTTGAGGGTTTCGTCAAGATTTAGGACTTTTGAGACTTTTTGATGGAGGTTTTCTTGAATGTTGAGAAGTTCTTGATTGGTTTTGGCTTGGTGTTTTTGTTGTAAATTATATATCAAATTGAGGCGTTCTTGAATGGTATCAATTTTTTCGTTGTCTATTTCGGTACTTTCTTCTTCGTTTTCTATTTCGGAAGCTAGGTCTTTTAGTTCTATCAAACAGCTTTGGGTTCTGTCTCTAAATTGGGTGAAAACAGGATTGATTGAGGCTATGCTATTGAGGCTACCCAATACGTTTTGCATGAGGCTAATAATGCTTTGTTCTGGGTTTTGGAGGCAAGACAGGGCTGTTTGAAGCCGATTTTTTACTTCCTCTGCGTTTTCTAGTATGATTAGTTCTTTTTCTAGTTTGTCTTGTTCGTTGGCTTGGAGGCGGGCTTTGGACAATTCGTCAAAAAGAAAACTGTTGTAATCAAATTCTTTTTTGATTTCTTTTGATTCTACTAAAAGGTTATCGTATTGTTCTTGAGCCTTACGATATTGCTTGAAATCTGCACGATAGGCACTGAGGCGGTCTTCGTTTTGGGCAAAGGTATCCACAATTTGAAGTTGATACTCGTTGGAGCCTAAAGAGATAGAATCGTGTTGGGAGTGTACGTCCATGAGTTCGGACGTGATTTTACGTAGGGTTTCGAGATTAACGGGTGTATCGTTCACGAAAGCACGAGATTTGCCTTGGGGGCTTATCTCTCGGCGAATGATACAGTTGCGGTCGTAGTCTAGTTCTTCTTCTTCAAAAATATTTTGGATAAAATAGCCTGAAATATCATAATGGCCTTCTATTATACATTTTTCTTGGGGATTATAGAGCATTTTTGTATCTGCACGATTACCTAATAATAGGCCGATTGCACCTAACATTATTGATTTTCCTGCTCCTGTTTCGCCTGTGATGATGTTGAGCTGGGCATGGGGTTGAAATTCGAGATGCTCGATGAGGGCGTAATTTTTAATGAGTAAGGAGTTGAGCATGATTTTAACTTTTCAATTTATGTAGCTTTCAGCAATTAGCTATTAGCTTATTTTTCAATATATTACGTTCAAAATAGTTTAAATTAGCTGAACTGGACATTTTTGTAAGGTCTATCATAACACCGCAATTGGTTTTAGAATATTGCTTTTGATGAGCCACTAAACACAGAAACAAATACAGAATCAACCACAAAGAAACAAAGAACACAAAGGTTAGCATCAAAGTTTTTTAAATTATCTAGTACTTGGATAAGTTAGTTTTGATGAAGAACTTATGTAGAATTGAGTGTATTCATAATTTTAAGGGCAAAGATACAAATCCCGTAAAGGCGGTGTGATGGTTGCTGAACATTTTTGATGAATTGCAAACAAAATCCGCATAGTTTTAGTGTGGATTGAATTAAAACTCTTGTTTGTAAAGTTTTTACAAGTTCCGTTTTTTCAGTTCAGATACTGCATGATTTGCTGCACGGGCGGTTAGGGCCATGAAGGTAAGTGATGGATTTTGATTGCCTACGGAGGTCATACAGGCGCCGTCGGTTACGAAAACATTTTTGCAATTATGAAATTGATTAAAGCCATTGAGTAGAGACGTTTTGGGGTCTTTGCCCATTCGGACACCACCCATTTCGTGTATGTCGAGGCCGGGCGATTGTTTGGAGTCGTTCATGTGGATATTTTTACAGCCTGCTTTTTCAAGCATTTCGGAGGCCGAAGCATGAAAATCTCGCATCATTTTGAGGTCGTTTTCTAGGTCATAACCTATTGAGGTAATGAGTTGTGGCACGCCCCAAGCATCTTTTTGAGTGGGGCTTAAACGTAGATGATTTTCGTATTTTGGTACGGTTTCGCCTTGCATCATAATAAAAACAGACCAAGCACCAAGTTTGGTCATTTTTTCTTTTAGGTCTGTACCAAACGACTCATTGCCAGTGGCTTGGGATATTCTTGAGGCTGAAAACGCCACCATGTACCCTCGCATAAAGTCGGCATCTTGGGCAAAAACGTTTCTGAACGAAGGCATAAAGGCCGTGGTTGGGCGACGACCTGCATAGTATTGGTCTTCAAAGCCCTCGAAGGTTGCCCCACCCGACCCTCGGTAATTATGAAAGGCTACATATCGCCCTAAAAGGCCGTTGTCGTTGCCTAGGCCATCGGGGAAACGCTCTGATTTAGAGTTCATTAACAATAAATTAGAATTAAGGCAAGCGGCATTTACAAATATTATTTTGGCATAATATTCGGTCATTTCTTTGGTGTGGGCGTCTATTACTTTTACACCTGTGGCTTTTTGTTTTTTATCGTCATAGATGATAGAATGCACCACCGAATCTGGCCGAAGGGTGAGTTTACCCGTTTTGGCAGCCCAAGGCAGGGTAGAGGAATTGGAACTAAAGTAGGCGCCATAGGGGCAACCTCTGTAACATAAATGTCGGGCTTGGCATTGGCCTCGGCCTTGTGCCAAATGGATAGGCTGTGGCTCGGTGAGGTGGGCACATCGGCCTATGATTACGTGGCGATTTTTATAGTTTTTAGCTACGGAGCTTTGAATATGTTTTTCTACGCAATTCAATTCCCAAGGTTTTAGAAATTCGCCATCGGGGAGGTGTTCTAGGCCGTCTTTATTGCCCGAAATCCCTGCAAATCGTTCTACGTGGCTGTACCAAGGGGCAAGGTCGGCGTATCGAATGGGCCAATCGACAGCAAAACCATCTCGGGCGGGGGCTTCAAATTCGTATTTACTCCAGCGTTGGGTTTGTCTTGCCCAAATAAGGGATTTACCGCCAACTTGATAGCCTTTTATCCAATCAAAGGGTTTTTCTTGAATGTAAGGGTGTACGTCGTCTTTTACGAAATAGTCTTGGGTGGCTTCGTCGAGGGCATAGCATTTGGTGGCTATGGGGTTTTCTGTATCGAATTGGGCAGGCATTTTGAGATGATGCTCAAATTCCCAAGGGTGTTTCATGGCGGTTGGGTAGTCGCCGTGTTTGAGGTCTCGGCCACGCTCTAGTACGAGCGTACGAAGACCTTTTTCGGTTAGTTCTTTGGCAGCCCAGCCTCCTGATATTCCCGAGCCAATAACGATGGCATCGTAGGTATTTTGTTTTTCTGTTTTTAGGTTTAGGTTCATTTTGAGGAGATTTAAGTAGCCTTAGGCACAAATACAAATATAGGATAAACCACAAATAAACAAAGTAGTTAAGTTCAGTTTTTTGAAGGTTAGTATCTAGTGTTCTGACAACTTAATTTATTATGTTAACGTTATAGTAAAAAAGAAACACTATGGCACGACCTGATAAAAAAGTTATCCTCACGAATGAGGAA
>JAYWHL010000112.1:0-4308 GCA_043777715.1 Cytophagaceae bacterium
GCCATTGTGGGGCAAATAAGCCCCGAAATTGCCCAAGTTATCAAAAGGCAATCAGGGCATATTGTGCTTTGTGAGGGAGACGAAAGGTTTGGTTTGCAACACATTGAGGCACGCCACGCCAAGGAAATACAATCAATAGGTATAAATGCTTGTGATTTTGTAAATATTATCGCAGGTGGCTACAATCAAATAAGGGTTGCTGGTAAGGGAAAGCTACTTTTAGTTAAGAAAAACGGAACACCAAAGGTTGCAGTAATTGAATTGCGGCCATTTGAAAACAACCCCGACAATTGGACTGTGGTTACGGCTTATCCAATTGATTACAAAAGACTAGAAAAAAAAGAATTGCTTTGGGTTCGTGCCGCTCCCGAACCTACCAGTTTGGCCACTGATACTAATAATTTAACAAACATAGGCCGTTTAACAAAGCCAAAGCCTAAATCGCAAGCAGCTATTATTCAAAGCAATAACACAAATTTAGGTAGAATTGGAGTAAATGCAATGGAGGCAAGGCAAAAAGGGTTTTTTGTTGAAAATGGCTATAAATACGAACGCCAAGAGGCCATATCCAACAAACAAACAGGCAAAGCCACAGAGATTTATTTTACATTAACCGTACAAAAAGAAGGGGTTTATGCCCTGATTTCGGCTGATGATGTTCAGCCTTCACATTTGGGAGCAATAGAAAACCCGAAGCATTTTTTGCCCGATGCTCAACCCCGCAACCGTGCCACCAGTGCCAGCGGAGCCAATACGCCAAAGCTAATGGCCGAAAACCTACGCCCCGCCGAAATTATTGAAGGAGCAACGGCTTATACAGGTTGTCCGATTATCAACACCCGTGGCGAGGTTATTCAAGGCAACGGCAGGGCTTATGCCATAAAATATTACTGGGAGAGTTTCCAAAACGACCCCAAAGGCTATCTCAAATTTTTGGGATTCAATAAAGGTTGTTATGGATTTTCTAAGATTGATGCAAGTATAAAACACCCCGTGCTGGTTAGAATGATAGACGTTAGCGACCAAGAAGCCATACGTTTTGGGCAATATAAACAGGCCGACACCGAGGCCGTTAGTACCAAAAGCAACGAAGTAAAGGCAAAGGTTAGCCTAGTTTCAAACGAGCAATTAGAAAGTTTATTAACTGAACTTTTTAACAACAAGCCCGAAGACGTAACCCTATCGGAGTTGATAAGAGGCTCAAAGGTTTTACAAAAATTGGTAAGACTGGAGGTATTGCGAAGCGATGATCTAGAAAATTATACCAAAAAAGGAATCATCAATGAGGAAGGTGTAAAGTTTGTAACTGATTTTTTAGTTGGTTTAATTTTTAAGAATCAGGACGTAAATACGCCTGAAATATTTAAGATTTTACCCACAAACATTCAAAATATTATTGCCAAATCGGCGGTTTATTTATTGCGACTAGAGCCACAAAATGATATAAGAAAAGAGCTTTCATCGGCCATTGTGGCAGCACGAGATTTTATTAATTCGAGTGCCAAAAGCCTAAAAGAATGGGGGTCTCAATATGATATTTTTGGTAAAACTCAAACTGAAAAATACGATTTTATGGCCCTGGTATTGGCTAAAAGTTTAGTTGAATCCAGCACTCAAAAAGAAGCCATAAACCGCTTTGCACAATACACCGAATTGGTAAACGGCAAACCAGCCGACCCAATGGGCTTGTTCCCTGCCGTGGCAAAGATTGACAAAACGGCGGCGTTCAAAAAGGTTTTTTATGATTTTGGTAAAGAATACTTTACTGAAAAATCAAACCAAAACGCCACACCAAAAAACGATAATTACCAATACAAATTAAGACTAGCCGAGGCCGAAGCCCAAGCCATGTTATTGTTAGAAATATCTTGAAAAATGGAAGCCTTCGCTTCGAGCGAAGGCTTCCATGACCTAAAATTAAAAAGCCATGACCATTACGCCAACCAATTACCTTAGTGTTTTCCCGACTTTGCCCCAAGCGGTAAGGCAACAACCGCAGATAATGAAACGCCATGAACATTTTGAGAAAAATGCCAAAGACCTCTCGTCTATGGTGGTTGATAGTATTTCGATGAAAACATTGATGAGCAATCAGATTATGGCAATCAATAAGGAACTAAAAGGCGATGAGCCAGCTAAAGGAGAAACCAAGGTAGAAAAAATGCCAAGCCCAAGCCCCGAACCTAAAAAAGAGGTTGCCGTAATGGCCTTGAACCCTTTTAATGTTTTGGAGCGTATGGCCAAAGTCCAAAGCGTTGAGGTAAAACACATGAAACGGTTCCTGAAATTATTGGAATATTCAACCAAAAACAATGTTCAAGATGCCCTTTCGGCCTTGCAGACTGACAACAAAAAAGGCTTGTTTTCTGTAAAAACCAGCGAAGCAGGCCCCGAACTAGAGGCCATTGGCAAGCTATACACCAAGCTATTGTCCGAGGCTCGTGGCCGCTATCAGGTCGATGCCACCAAAGCCCTGACCGACAAAGTGACAGCCTTGTCTCAAGCCGAAAAAATAGACCCAAGCGTAGATATTTTAATCAAATATTTGAAATTAGAAGGCCGAGAGCCACACCAAAAAGAGGTGGAAGGCTTGCAGGTACTAATTGCCAAAATTGACGTGAACGATACCGTTTTTGCAGATGATGTCAAGAAAATTGAAAGCTATTTAACCAACTGGAAACCAGGCGAAACCCTACGGAATATCAAAGTTAGTTTGGACGGTATGCCTAACAAAAACAAAGGGCTTTCGGGTACTTATGTTTTAGATGGTTTAGAAACTGATTTGGGCTGTACCAATGCTCCAGCCATAAACCAACGTCCTGTATTGATAGCCGCAACTGATTTGGCAGGCATAGAGTACGAAAGCATACCGTTTGGGACTTCAAAGTTTGCTGAATTGTTTGGCGAAATTCCGAAAAATGTGGCCATAATGATTTGGGGAGAACCAGGAGCAGGCAAAAGTACGCTATCAATGCAACTGGCTTTGTTTTTGGGCAAAAACCAAATCAAAACTTTGTATTTCTCAGCTGAGGAGTACATGAGCAAAGCCCTAAAGGAAAGAATGCTAAGAAGTGGTGGCAGTGTTGAAAATTTGTTTTTTACCGAAAACTTAGGCCAAATCAATGCCAGTTATCAAGTAGTGATTTTGGATTCTACCAACTCCATGCGGTTAAGTTTTGAAACATACAAAGAGCTGCGAGGCAAGTACCCAAAAATATGCTTTGTGCTAATTATGCAAGCCACCAAGGGCGGGCAATTTAAGGGAAACAAGTTGTGGGAACATGAGGTGGATATTGTGGCCAAAGTCTCGAAACAAAACGAAGAGGCCAGTATTGCCCAAACTACCAAAAACAGATTTCAACCTTTGAGTTCGGTAGAGGTTTTTTGAGACCCATTTTTTTAGATTTTCAATACACAAAAATAGTAAATAAATAGAACAATATGTCATTTAACCCCCTGCCCGTAAATAGAGTAAGAGCCATTGCCGAAATAACCATTGGCGACAATCCCGACCGTGCCGTTGTAGATACCAGTAGGGTGCGTGGCGGTGCGTTTTCGGTGGCTTCGCTTGCTGATAGAGACCTCATTCCTGCCGACCTCCGAAAGGCCAATATCACTAAATGTTATGTTGAAAGCACTCAAACAGAATATTGGCTCAAAGGCGGAATAGCCAACTCAAACTGGGTGGTTTATACGCTTGCCAGTCAAAATAATAACGGAGGTACGGGAGGTACGAATAATACCACAACCGTTTATGTGGGTGGGTCGGTGCCGAGCAAGGCGAATAAAGGCATGAAAACCCTAGCCGTGGCCATTGATGGCGGTAAGGCTTGTGCGGTTGCCATGGCCGAGAAGCCCTTGGGTTATGTTTCGGTTATTGTAGGGGGAACGATACACACAGTTGGCGAGGACAAAACCAAAGATTGTTATTTTTCGGGAGATAATGGTCAAACCGCACGGGCATTTGATGCTATCGTAGTAGGCGATTTTTGCTTTTGGAATCCGTCGAAGGCTGGTTTTGCTTTACTCGAAAATCAAAGCATTGAGTTTCATTATGAAGTTTTGAACACGGCCATACCAAGCAATTCAAGCCCAGCCACCGTTACCCAAGCCGAGCAAGAATTTGTTTTTGACACGCCACAAAACGTATGGATTATTAACCATACCAACCCCGACCCCCACCCCGAAGTAGTTTTTACGGACATGGCAAACGAGCTTATTATCGTGGACTATCAGTATGTATCCGCCACAAGAATAGAAGTATATTTTGACGAGTTAGTAGCAGGAAAAGCCTTTGTTGGCTAAAAA
>JAYWHL010000113.1:0-12220 GCA_043777715.1 Cytophagaceae bacterium
AGTGGCACAACGCTTCATGCGGTGATGGCATTAAATGCAGAGGATGGCGGGAGTCGGCAGTGTATTTTGGTTACGAATAATGAGAATAATATTTGTGAGGAAGTTACCTACGAGCGTAATAAGCGGGTTATTGAGGGTTATTACAAAAACAGCCCCCAACAGCCCCCCCCGCCCCCGATGGGGGAGCTTCCGAGTCCGATTTTAGCTCCCCCATCGGGGGCGGCTGTTTTTGTCCCTGGTCTTTCTGGTAATAATTTGCGGTATTACAAGACGGGATATGTGCCAAAAGCAAGCAATGAAAACAACAAACGCTTACTGACCCAAAGCTGTACTGATTTGCTGTGTATCAAAGAAAATTGTTACGAGGATATTACGGCAGTAAGTGGTTTTGAGGCAATCAAGACAAGGGTTTTTAAAACCGATGCAAACGGTGATACACCCGAAAAATATATGATTGTAGTTTATCATAGTCGGCAACCTGTGGCGGTTTTCAAGCAACTGAAAACCTTTATCAATGCTTTGGAAACCAGCCAAAAGATACGGGTTTATGCGTTTAGTTCGGGCAAAGATAGTTTGGAAGCTGAATTAATTGACGTTGCTGATAAAATTGAAGCTGTGCCGTTGCCCGATGCCATTGCTAATGCGTACAATGCTTGTTTTAGGGTATTGAGAACGAAGCATAGTCACGTAGAAATAAAAACTGAAACCACTTTAAATGAAGACGAAGCATAAAATGGAGCTACAAAATCAATCTTTAATCCATCAAATCAAAGCCATTATTTTGGCTTCGCAAGAGCGAGCCATTCGGGCAGTTGACCACGAGCGTACTGTCATGTACTGGCACATTGGCAAACATATTTTTGAAGAAGAACAACAAGGAAAAGACCGTGCAGCGTACGGTAAATATTTGATTGACTTCGTGGCAACCCAATTAGAACCTGAGTTTGGAAGTGGTTTTGGGCGAAGACAATTGTATCTGTTCATGCAGTTTTACAAAGCATTTCCAATTGTGAACGCAGTGCGTTCACAATTGAACTGGACTCAATACAGACTTCTTTCTCGTGTAGAAGATACCGACAAAAGAGAATTTTATATTGCCGAAAGTATCAAAAATCATTGGACATCAAGGCAAATGGAGCGACAAATAAATAGTCTTTTATACGAGCGATTACTTTTGAGCAACGATACAGAAAGTGTATTGGCGGTTGCCCGAGGAGAAAAACAAGTATCGGAAGTACATGAAATTGTGAAAGACCCCATGTATTTAGAATTCTTGGGATTGAAACGGGAAAGTAGTTATTATGAAAAAGATTTAGAGCAAGCCATCATCACTCACCTACAAGATTTTTTATTGGAAATGGGCAACGGTTATTCGTTTGTGGCTCGTCAGAAAAGGATATTATTAGAAGATGATGAGTTTTTTGTGGATTTGGTTTTTTACAATCGGCTTTTACAGTGTTTTGTCGTTATCGAAATCAAAACTCATAAATTAACGCATCAAGACGTTGGGCAATTGCAGATGTACGTCAATTATTACGACCGAGTGGAACGATTGCCCCATGAGAATCCAACGATTGGAATTTTGTTATGTACTGATAAAAACGATACCGTAGTAAAATTCAGTTTGCCCGAAGGTTATAAACAAATTGTGGCAAGCAAGTATGAATTATATTTACCCACCGAACAGCAATTAAAAACGGAGTTGAAAATGATTGTTGAAATGAAAGAAGAGCAAAATTAACTATGTATATCCTAAAAAATTTTCAAGAAAAAGCCGTCAATAAATTACTCGAATACACTTTCGATGCCTTGACCGAAAATTCAGAACAAATACCCATTCAACTCGAATCGCCAACGGGTTCGGGCAAAACCTTGATGATGGCATCTTACTTAGAAAGAGTTGTGGAAGAATTATCACTACAACCTGGACTGAGCGACAATGTGGCATTTATTTGGTTTGCCCCAAACACCTTGCACATTCAAAGTTTTAAGTCAATTCAAAAACTTTATGAGGACACCAATCGGTTAAATTGCCTTGATTTGAGTGATTTAACGGCAAATCCAACCCTAAATTCAAGGGATTTACTTTTCGTGAATTGGAGTAGTGTGGACGGCATGAAGAAAATTTGGCGAAAGGAAAATGAGACCAATACTAATCTTGAAACGCTAATAGAAAATACCAAAAGCAACGATACACAATTGATTTTGATTATAGACGAAGCCCATTTAAGTGCCTTCACGGGGACACAGGCAATATCGGTACGGAATTTAATCAAGGCAAAAGTAGAGATATTAGTGAGTGCCACGCCCAATAATCGTCCAGCCCGAAATGTGTACATCGACCGCAAAGAAGTTATCAAAGAAGAGATGATAAAAAAAGGGGTTAGGCTAAATATTGGGTTAGACCCCGTTCAGCAAAGTAGTGATAACGTTCATATTCATTTACTACGAAAAGCCTTTGCAAAAAAGCAAGAATTAGAAGAATTATACGATGCAGAATTGGGCAAAGGAAAAGTTAATCCGTTGTTATTGATACAGTTACCATCAGAAAACACCGCATTGTCGGAAGAAGATAAAGGCGTTCGGGATATTTTGGAAGGATTGCTCAATACTGATTTCAACATTTCAACCAATAATGGAAGATTAGCAATATGGTTGTCGGGTGAACAAAACAAAGAAGGTTTAGAAAAATTAGATGGTACACAAGACGTATTGATTTTCAAACAAGCCATTGCCCAAGGTTGGGATTGTCCGAGAGCATCGGTTTTGGTAAGTTACAGAACCGTACAAAGCCCTAACTTTGGCATTCAGACCGTAGGCAGAATTTTAAGGATGCCGCACCAAAGGCACTATCAACACGATGACCTTAATTATGGATATGTTTTTACGAATATCCAAAGTAGCATTATCAATTTTGTGCCATCTGAGAGCGATTATTTTAATTTGCAACTTGCTGAAAGACAGAACGATAAATATTGGGCTTTTGATAAATTGACCTCGGAAACTATCGTCAATGACCGTTCATCGCCTGGCGTTCTGACTTCGGAATTTGAAGAATTTTTCTTTCAAATTATGGAAGAAAATTATCCAGAACTGAGGCAATTACCTGAGTTTACAGAAGTTTCTGAAAGTGAATTAAAAGAGAAAAAAGAAAAGAACAGGAGTTTCATGATTGAAAAATTGTGGGTGTTCGAAATTGACGAACATCAGATTAGAATTCCGATTAACGTAGATATAAATCCGTATCAGGTAGGGGCAGTAAATGTGAGCAACGACCACATGGGACGTTTTGCAATAACCGACACCGAATTTAGTCAGTTATTTGACGAGTTTTGTTTTAACAATATTACCAAACTCAATAAATCAAAAAGTTGGAAAAAATTAAAAGAAACACTTATTCATTTTGCGGAATACTACTTGCTGATAAATGAATATAAAACTTGGAAAACCTATTTGTTTGAGCAAAATAAAGCCCTGTTAATTCCTCATATTCAGTTAGCACTCGAAAGATTTGTGGCTTGGCAAAATCAACAACAAAATGATAAACGAAGAATTGAGCCTTCTGAGTGGGAAGTTCCAGAAATACGTTACTATAATGAATTGTATAAAAGAGAAATAGTGCCAAATCATGCCTTGAAGCCATTTTTTGAAGGAAATAAAGCATCTGAACCTGAAAAAATATTTAAAAAATATTTAATAGAAAATGCAAGTCATATTGATTGGTGGTATAAAAACGGCGACCAAGGCAGAGAGCATTTTTCGGTATCTTACCAAGATCGAAACGGAATATTAAGGTTATTTTATGTTGATTTTGTGATAAAATTCAAAAATGAAAAGATTGGATTATTTGATACCAAAACAAAACGTTCAGATGCAGAAGCACCCAACAAACACAATGCTTTGATTGAATATATGGAAAAGGAAAACAAAGCAAATAACAAAAGAGAATTATTGGGTGGCGTTTTGATTTCGACTGAAATAGACGGAGTAATAAAATTTAGATATTGTGTAAATAGAATTAATGATACAAACGAATTAACAGGCTGGGATTTTTTCAATCCTGCCACCATTTCTATAAATTAAAATCATGGCAAAAAAAGGATTAGACAGCACATTTATTCATTACGGTATCAGAAAAGAAGATATGAGTTTGATAGAAACGCTCTGCACGAGCCATCAAATAGATTTTGATTGGTTGAAAGAAGATGTTTTGAAGGAATTTCACGATAAGAAAATCAACAAACAAGACATCGAAGACAAAACCATCGAACGCTTAATTGATAAGGCACTCCAAAAAATCAAATAATATGTTTATCAAAAAAATTAAGGTAAAAAACTTCAAAACCTATCTCAATCTTGATTTGGATATATCGGTAAACGAAGACCGTCCGATTGTATTAATTGGAGGCAAAAATGGAGGTGGCAAAACCACCCTTTTTGAGGCAATCTACGGGGCTTTATACGGCTTGCAGATTAATAGCCTGAAACAGTTTAGAGAACTATTAAACACAGGGGCAACAGGTGATGAAGAAGAAAAAATAACCCTTGAATTGCATTTTACGGGCAAAGTTTTGAGTGAAGAACAGTTATATGTATTGAGCAGAACGTATGCCCTAAACACAATTCAACAACCCGTGGAGAGTGTCAAACTAAATATGAACGGTACGATTTTTATGTATGGCACCAGTACGCCACCCGCCCAACGAGCCGAACAACAAGCCCAAGTGAGCAAGATTATCAAGGCGAATTTACCCCAAGAATTAAGCCGATATTTTCTCTTTGATGCCATGGAAGCGGGAAATTTATTGAAAGAAGACCAACTGAATAAGGTAATTAAAGAGAACATCGAAAACGTGATGGGCTTTAATAAATACATTCAATTGGCAAAAACATCGGAAGGATTATTTCAGCAATATACCGCCCAACGACTACAGATTGAAAACGAAAAAAAAGAATATTTAGGCTTAGTGGAACAGAAGAAAAAATATGAAGAAAGCCAAACTAATATTCATAAACAATTGCAGGACGCCTTGCAATATTCAGTGGAAAATAATAAATTTTATGATGATTTAAAGGCGGGATTAAACCAAGAAACTACCCGTAAAAATAAGATTGACCAATCGCAAGTCCAGATTGACGGAATCCATAAAAAAGAGAGTATTTATCGAGACGAAATAGACAATTTTGTAAAAGAAATTGAGCTTAATATTTGTATTCCAAAACTAACAGAAGCCCTCAAATCAGAAATCAGCCTTGTTTTGAAGGCAAAAAACGAGCAAGAGCAGTTTAATAACACTAACTTGAATCCAGAACAAGTTGAGGCGATTAGTTATTCGATATTAAAGTATTTTAGAGAGAACAATTTAGTTTCAACCGAAATTTCTTTGGAAGAATTAGTGGATTATGTGATGGCAAATATGAAGGATAACAAAGCCATTGATGCGTATTCATTTTTAGAGTTTTCGGAGATAAAAGCCTTGGAAGATTTATTGAAAATGAAAAGCAATAACCCGTTCCCGATGTTGAATCAACAACAGATGGAATTGAATCTTTCTTTGAGCCAAGTTCCGAATCTGACCGCCCAAATTGAAAATATGAAAGCCCAATCCACGGGGCGAGATTATGAATTATTAAAGGCTTATGAAACCAACGAAGCCAATATCAAAAAATTGGAAGCTGACCTTTCGGAAGTAAAACTTGAAATAGCAAAAATTGACAAAAAACTCCATCAATTCGACATTCAAATTAGCCAAGAACCCGACCCGAGGTATGAAACCTTGGGGAAATTAAAATCATTCTTTGAGGACGTTGCCAATCAATTATTAAAAGTAAAAAAGCAACAAATTGAATTAAAAATGAAGCAGGATTTGAATATTAACTTAGCAGCTTATCAAGATGTGATTTCGCATGTGGAATTATCCGAAAACTTGACCAATTTGACCTTCAAAATATATCATAAAGCGGGTAACGAAATTTACCTAAATCAACTTAACACGGCATCAAAACAAGTAGTAGTTCAAGTTTTATTGAAAGCCTTGCACGAGTTTGGAGATTACGACCCACCCGTGATGATTGATACCGTTATGGGCGTGTTAGATGAAACCAGTAGAGCAACGGTTTTGGAGAATTATTTTCCAGCATTATCCCACCAAACCATCTTGTTGAGTTCAGACAGTGAAATCAGAACGGTATTAGATTTTGATAAAATTGAACCCTTCATTTCAAAAGCATATACCTTGGAAAGAGACCGTGAAAAACAGCTAACCAGCGTTGTGGAGGGGTATTTTGGCAAATTAATCAAAAACTAACATGAACACAATCAACCTGCAAAACATAAGACAAGCCGAAGGTTTACAAGAAAATCTTCACGAAATTAGGGCTAAAATTGAGCATAGAATCAATTTAGAAAAATATTCAGAAGGCAGAAAAAGTGTAATTTTGAACAACAGCAAAATTATGCGAATTTGTTTGATTGCGGGTTTATCAAGTAATGAAACAAGGCAAAAAACCGATTTTGAAAATATCCAATTAAGTGCCAACAGGATTTTTGAAACTTTATTTACGCATCATAATTTAGCCAGTGCGATTTTAGCCTTGGTTAAATTGCGGTATAACACCATCAAGCAAGACTGGAAAAGCGACCCCGAAAGTAGCAGAATTATAAATGCGGAGATTATGAGAGGAAGCCGACTTTTGTTGAAAGATAATATGTTAGAAGATTGGTTGTTGAATACGGTCAGTGGCACAAATACTGGCAAAGTGGGCGATATTCCTTTGTTAAATCTCAATATTGGAGTTTATGAAGATGATATTCCTGCCCATTTGAATTTGAATGGTAGGGATATTTCCAATACTCAAACCTTGATTGCAGGAACAACTGGTTCGGGTAAATCAAACCTATTGGCGGTATTATTAAACGAAATCAGAACGTTATCCATTGAAAGTAATTATCCAGTAAATTTTTTATTTTTTGATTATAAGGGAGAGTTTTCAGATATTGCCAATAACGATTGGCTCAATTTATTTGAAGTTGATAGAAGTGCAATTCTCGACCCAATTATTGCACCTCTACCCTTTACGCCTTTCAAAGATTTTACGGGTAAGGCACAAAACGAGATTAACCTGTATTCCACCGAATTGGCAAACGCCCTTTGTGCCATTGATAATGCACGGATAAGTGCCAATATGGGCAATCGTTTGTCGGAAGCCATTTTAGATGCCTACAAAAAAACGCAAAACAAACCTATCAATTTTGAAGGAATATTGAAGGCATACATTGCCAAACAATCAGACAAAGACCAAGATAAAGACGATAGTATTAAGTCCGTTTTGAAACAATTGATTAGGAATAATTTGTTTGCTAATGAAGATAAAATTGATTTGATTAAAGACAGTTATATTGTAAAAATGGACGCTTTCCCCAAAGATGGGCCTATTGCAAAAGCCATTGTTTATTTCATTGTTTCAAAGTTAAATATTATTTATGAAAAGTTGCCAAAACAAGCCGTAGATGAATATAGTGTAGAATTACGTCATTTTACCATCATCGATGAAGCCCATTATATGCTTGGTTTTGATAATAAACCTCTTCGAGATTTAATTGCCATCGGCAGAAACAAAGGACTTTCTATCATTCTGGCAACTCAAAATATGGAGAGTTTCAAAAGTGAGCATTTTGATTTTTATGCCAACGCACAATACCCACTTATTATGAAACAGCAATCCATGAACGATGGCGTAATAAAGGATTTATTTGGCGTATCGGGTAAAGAATTTCAAGAGATAAAAGAAGCCATTGCAGGTTTAAAAAAGGGAGAATTGATTCTTAAAAACCCAATGGCAATTAGTTTAGGAATGGGTAAAAAATTTAAGAAAATTAAGGTCAGGCATTTGATATAGTAAAAGCAACATAATACCCATGAAACAAACCCTTGCTCATGTTGCCCTACTTGTAGATGATTACGACAAGGCCATTGATTTTTATACCCAAAAACTTAACTTCGATTTGTTAGAAGATACGCCATTATCTGAAACCAAACGCTGGGTAATTATAAAACCCAAAGGCTCTGAATGCAGCCTATTATTAGCCAAAGCCGCCAACGATGAACAATTAAAACACGTTGGTAACCAGTCTGGTGGGCGAGTTTTTTTGTTTTTGAACACAGACGATTTTTGGAGAGATTTTAAACACTTTTCTGATAATCAGGTTAAGTTTGTGCGACCACCCAGCCAAGAATCTTATGGAACAGTAGCAGTTTTTGAAGACCTCTACGGCAACCTTTGGGATTTGATTGAGCCATCGATGATGAGGCTTTGATTAACAAGGAAGTACTTGGCAAGGCAAATTTTTTCAATATCAAAATAATAAATACCATGCAAAAAACATTTATCATCGCTGGGAGTATCATCGGGTTATTGGCTGTTGTTTTGGGTGCTTTTGGCGCTCATAGTTTCGAGGCTAGCCTACAAGCCTCTGGCCGACTGGCTACTTACGAAACCGCCGCACGCTATCAGATGTATGCTGCCTTGGCTTTGGTTTTGGTCGGAATTTTAGCCGATAAATTTCAAGCAAGTAAATGGATTAACTATGCGGGCTGGTGTTTTGTGATAGGTAGCATTGTTTTTTCGGGGTCGCTGTATCTTATCTGCCTTACGGGTATCAAGACTTGGGGGGCAGTTGCTCCTATTGGCGGACTGTTGTTGATGCTCGGTTGGTTGAATATCTGCTTGGCGGCCATCAACCATAAAAGTAATTGACTGTAACAAATAGGCGTGCCACGCTTTGAATGCGTGGCACGCCTCAATAGCACAGCCAATAACTTAGAATAATGACTACAAGCTAGATAAAATCAAGCCTTCTTGAAAACATAACCTAGTCCCCAAAAAGAGATAATTATTAATACAAAAACAATGGTTTGAGGCCAAAAACCTTGATTTGGGTTTTGTAATGCTTGGCTCAAAACCTTGGCTTGGCTGCCTGTCCACACTGCCAAAATCGTGCGGGGAATCATTCCCAAAACACCACCCAACAACATATTGCGGAGACTGCTGCCCAATAGCGTAAAAACAACGTTGGTTAATGCAAAAGGCAAGGCAGGCGAAAGTTTAGCATAAAAAATAACCTGCCATTGATTTTGTTTTAGTCTCGAAATCAAGTCATTAACCTTTTGATTTTCAGATAAATACATCATCAATTTGTTTTTGTCTAGTTTCTTAGTGAACAAAAATATCAACACAATGGCAATAAGATTCAAAACAAAAAGCGGGAATATTGACACCCAACCTAAGAAATAACCAAGAGCTACGGCCAAGAACGTAGGTGGTACGAGTGCCAAGGCCATGGCCAAGGCAATGAATCCAGCTAACAAAAACCATTGATATGGCAATAGTTGATGAATAATGGCTTGATGGTTAAGTACGTTTACCAACCAAAAGGTGCTGAACAACAACGGAACGACCGTCATGTAGAGCATCAATAAAAAATAAATGGCTTTGTTTTTCAAGATGTTAGCATTTGATTACTAAGTAAAGGGACAGTATTGAGGAGACCTAAAGTACTGGCCATTTTTATAAAATATAGCCTAACACAGAAATTTATCTAACCGTATTGCTTTCGCAGAGGTGTATGGGTGAGTTACCGACCACGGGAAAGGCCACCCTCTATCAAAAGTTTATCAATAAATGCTATGCTTCATAATTCCTAGCTCCCATAATGGCACTACCCACACGTACGAGCGTTGAGCCTTGGGCAATGGCTATTGGATAGTCGCTACTCATGCCCATCGACAACTCTCTCAAATCTACGTTGGGCAAGGTATTACCAAATTGATTACTTAGTCTATCAAAGAATGATTTTAGGTTAGCAAACTCTTGTTTTATCTGGTCTTGATTGTCGGTGTTGGTGGCCATACCCATTAACCCAACGATACGGATATTTTTGAGACTTCCCACTATTCCTGTTGGCAGTAGGGCCTCAGCTTCGGCTTCAGAAAACCCGAATTTTGTTTCTTCTTTAGCAATATAAATTTGCAAAAGGCAATCTATCACTCGGTTATGTTTGGCGGCTTGTTTGTTTATTTCTTCCAATAATTTAAGGCTATCCACCGAATGAATCATATCTACAAACTTGGCTAGGTATTTCACTTTGTTGCTTTGTAAATGTCCAATCAAGTGCCAGTGAATATCTTTGGGGAGTTGTTCCCATTTTTCAACCATTTCTTGTACGGTATTTTCGCCAAAAATTCTTGCCCCAGCATCGTAAACTTCTTGTAGCGAAGCCACTGGGTGTGTTTTTGTTACTACAATCAAGCGGGCGGATTTACCTTTTAATGTTTTTTGGATACGCTCAAAGTTCAATTTAATACTCATTATCAAAGATTTTTTTGTTATTTTGCAATTTATAAAAATGAATAGCAATTGTTAGGCTCATAATAATAAAACTCAATTGGCCGTTTAAGCCATACAAACCCAACAACCACCCCCTACACTAATTTTTGAAACAGAACATGGACAACAATCAGAACAACAACGACACCAAACTAAAAGTAGCCATTGGCATCATGGCCGCTATCATTGCTTTGTTGGGTTATCTTTATTTTAACGAAAAGAAAACCAACACGGCCAAAGACCAAATTATTATCGGCAAATCCAACGAATTGCTCACTACCAACAGCAAACTCGATTCTATTTCAACACAATTAGATGCAAAGATAGCCGAAATTAAAATGCTAGGTGGCAATATTGAAGAATTAGAAGCCGTAAAAACACAATTAGAGGCAGATAAGCGAGAATTGAAGACCATGAATGGGTTTTCGATGAAAAAATATGAGGATAAAATAAGGGGTTATGAAGCCCTTTTGGTAAGAAAAGACGAAGACCTTAAAAAACTAAGAGAAGAAAATCAAGTATTGGCTTCTCAGAATCAGAACTTACAACAAGTAACTTCGGGGCTGAAAAACGAACTCGGTAGTACCAAACAGCAGCTCGTTGATTCGGTGGCTTTGTACTCGGCCAAAACCAAGGAATTGTCCGACAAAGTAAATATTGCGGCTATCCTAAAAGCCGAGGGAATTGTGGTAGATGCCATTTCGGCTCGTGGTAAAGAACGAGACGGCGGCAGTTACAAAGCAAAGAAAATTGACAAAATTAGAATTATTTTTACCCTTTCTGAAAATGCCCTTGCCAAGAAAGAAAACAAAGAAGTTTACCTAAGAATCCTTGACCCAGACGGTGCCATTATGTCGGATATGGCCATGGGTTCGGGTGCATTTTTGACGCAAGGCAAAGAGATAATCTATACCGTAAAAAACAAGGTGTTTTATAACAATGCCCGCCAAGTGGTAGAAACTTATTACCAAAAAAATTCGCCTTGGAAAAAAGGACTCCATGGCATAGAAGTATATTGTGATGGCCAGAAGGTTGGTCAGGGCGATTTTGAAGTGAGGTAAGAAAATTTTATAAAAAAAAGGTGGATTACCCTCTCGGAAATCCACCTTTTTTTTGTTCAAAATAGTATAGTTTACCAATGTGAGAATGGTTTTTTCCCGTGGTTGGTGGCTCAGCAACCACCTTTGCGAAAGCAATATTCTTAGACAAATTCCTGTGTTATGCAATATTTTGCAGAATAGCCCAGCACTCAGAACCACTTAATAAGTGTTATACTTACTCGGAAATTCGCCATAATGCCTTTTGAATATTCTCGAAAAATGACTTAAATTCTTATACCCCATCGACATACCAATTTCGGTAATGTTCATCTTGTTTGCCAAAATTTGCTCTCTTGCATATTCCATTCTATGATGTAGGTAATAATCATACACACTTTTGCCGTATAATAGCTTAAAAAGATTCTTAAACTTGGTTTCACTCATGGCAGCACTGGCAGCTAACAAGGCGATACTCGGCACATTTTTTACACTCTGAATAAGGTGTGCTTCGGCCTTTCGCATTAGTTCCACGTCAGGCACTTTTACTTTTACTTTGGGGATAGATTTACGGTTTTTGATTAATTGTTCAAAAACATTAAACAACAATCCAGAAAGCTGATGATTGAACTTTATTTTATCAGCAATTCCCTCTAACTTATTATCCATCAATGATTTATAAATACTATTAACAGCATAATTCATTACTTCGTGAATCACAATTGGAAACGGATTATTCAGCAATTGCTCTATTAGTGTATCTTCTTGGTCGGCACAATTGCCTTTAACCCATTCCT
>JAYWHL010000114.1:0-4300 GCA_043777715.1 Cytophagaceae bacterium
AACTTGATTTCGTTTTCGGTGGCGTTGTTGAGTACGTTCAAGCGGATTCTTTCACGACGACGCTTGCCAAAAAGCTGGGTAAGGTTTAGTTTTGCCAACAAACTTGCTTGTCCAAAGTCGGCTCGAAATCTTGAATTATAAAAATCTTTTTTCTCGCCTTGGAGGTTTCCTCCGTCCAATTCTAAAACTGCACTTATGGCTGGGCTAATTCTTTTTTCTAAACCAATGCCATAGATACCACTCATTTTTTGTGAATTGAGTTCGCCATAAAACTGTGTAAAACCTAGTTTTGGAGCTATTGTCCAAGTACCTGGACTTACAAAATGGTCTTCTTTTTTCTTGTTGTCTTGGGTTGATGTATCCTGTGCTTTTGCGGGCATTATGGCCAAACAGAATAAGATAATGTATAGGTTTTTCATAAAAATTACAGATAATAAAAATTTGGATTAAGCTAAAAAAGATGAAGGAAAGTTTTACAGTATTCTAAATTTATAGACTATTAAGTAACAAAAAGGTAACAGACCCATCAACCCACAAAAAACTAACAGATGATAGTTTTGTAGGCCAAAATGTCAAAAAATAGCACTTTTAGCTTTATTTTTTTTTGAAAAAGATGTGTTTTTCTGACAAAAGATAGTTTTTGAAAACTTGTTTTTAAGCAAAAATTTAAGCTCAAAATTGGCCTTATTCAATATTTAACTAACTTCGTGTATGCGTATTAATCCCGAAACCATCAGACTCGTACAGCAAACTGCCGATATTGTAGAGGTAGTAAGCGACTTTGTATCTCTCAAAAAACGAGGAGCCAACTACATCGCCTGTTGTCCTTTTCACAACGAAAAAAGCCCCTCGTTCAACGTAAATCAAGTACGGGGTATTTTCAAGTGTTTTGGCTGTGGCAAAGCGGGCGACTCGGTAGGTTTTGTGATGGAACTCGAAGGGTTGAGTTTTCCAGAGGCCATAAAATATTTAGCCAAAAAATACGGCATAGAAATCCAAGAAACTGCCCCCAGCAATGAAGAATTGGCCGCTCAAAACGAGCGAGAAAGTTTGTATATCGTGCTGAATTTTGCAAAAAAATATTTCCAAGACCTACTCTTTCAGTCAGACGAAGGCCAAGCCATCGGACTAAGTTATTTTAAAGAACGAGGCTTTAACCACAAAACCATCAACGATTTTGAACTGGGGTATTGCCTTGATGTTTGGGACGGCCTTACCCAAAGTGCCATCAAGGCAGGGTTTTCGTTGGATATTCTCGAAAAAGCGGGCCTTAGTATCAGAAAAGAAGTAGATGGCCGAGCCGATGCCAAGGTTTTTGATAGATTTAGAACAAGGGTAACCTTTCCGATACATAACCTTTCGGGCAAAGTCATTGCCTTTGGTGCTAGGATTCTCTCCAAAGAAAAGAGCGTAAATCAGCCAAAATACCTTAACTCGCCCGAGACCGATGTTTATCATAAGTCGCATATTTTATATGGAATTTTTCAAGCCAAACAGGCCATTCGTCAAGAAGAAGTTTGTTATTTGGTAGAGGGTTACACCGATGTTATTTCGTTGCATCAGGCTGGTATTCAAAACGTTGTGGCGTCGTCGGGAACGTCATTAACCATCGAGCAGATAAGACTCATCAATCGTTTTAGCCAAAATATTACCATGCTTTATGACGGCGATGCAGCGGGTATCAAGGCGTCTATCAGAGGTACAGACATGATTTTGGAGGAGGGGCTAAACGTAAAAGTGGTGGTTTTTCCTGATGGCGAAGACCCCGACTCGTACGTACAGAAAGTAGGCAGCGAGGCTTTTAAGGCATATATCAAAAACACGGCCAAAGATTTTATTACCTTCAAGGCCGAATTGTCTATGCAAGAGGCTGGCCAAGACCCTTTTAAGCGGGCAGAGATTATCAAGGAAATGGTAGAGAGTATTTCTAAAATCCCTGATAGTATCAAAAGGTCGGTGTTTTTTCAGCAAACGGCATTGATGATGAAAATAGACGAAGCCGTGCTGATAGCCGAAGCCAATAAACTTAATTTACAAAAACGCAAAGCCGACGACCGCCAAAAAGCCAAAACCGAAGCCCCAAGCATAGCCCAACAGGCAGGGCTTGAAAATGGCGAATTTATGAGTTTTGAAGAGGGCGACGAACTACCCTCGGCCATAACAACGGGACTAGAACCACAAGCCATACCAGCCTTGGTTCGCACGCCCATCTCTCGCCACGAAGAAGAATGCATCAGGCTATTAGTGTGTTTTGGTACGCAAGAAATAGAAAAAGACATTTCGCTAACGGCCTATATCCTGCATGAATTAAGAGGTTTGGAGTTTCTGACCCCTATTTATCAACAGTTTTTAAGCATTTGTCGAGTATCTTACGACAAAGAAGTTTTGCTAGATACCCAAGCATATTTGGCTTGGCCCGATGATGAAATTCGTAGAGAAGCCATTAATTTGGCTACCGAACGCCATCAATTAAGCGAAAATTGGTTTAAAATGCACCAAATCCTAATCCCAACCGATGAACACAAGCTAGATGTTTTGGCTTTTACCAATATTCTTAGGCTAAAAAAACATTATAACGAAATAAAAATGGCAGAAGTAAAACAACGCCTAGCCGCAAGTACCGACTCGGCCGAACAAGACGAACTTTTGGGATTGTGGATGCAATTAAAAAATCGAGAAAAACGCATTGCCGAAGAACTCGGTACTGTGATTGGGAAATAATTTAGCATAAATATCTAATATTCAAGTATTTAACACAAAACTAAACCATTTAATCTTACTTAAAATGACAAGCCCTACCCCCAAAAAACGCCTCCTTTCGCTTGATGCCCTACGGGGTTTTGATATGTTTTGGATTATTGGTGGCGAAGAAATTTTTCATCTTTTGGCCAAAACCACAAGCTGGCCTTGGGTCGTTGCGGTGTCCTACCAACTAAACCACCCCGACTGGAACGGCTTTAGGGCTTATGACCTTATTTTTCCGCTGTTTTTGTTTATGGCAGGGGTTTCTACGCCCTATTCCTTGGCCAATAAACATAATACAGACCGTAATGTATTGGTTAGAAAAATAGTTCAACGAGGTCTTACGCTGGTTTTGCTGGGTATAATTTACAACAATGGCTTAGAGCTAAAACCCATTGCCGAGATGCGTTTTGCAAGCGTTTTGGCCAGAATTGGTCTGGCGGGTATGTTTGCCCAATTGCTTTATGTTTATACCAATACCCGAACCCAATATTATATTTTTGGCGGAATTTTGATAAGCTACTGGCTTTTTGTGATGCTAGTGCCTGTGCCTGGCTGTGGGGCAGGACTTATGACAATAGACTGTAATCCAGTAAGTTACATAGACAAAAACATTTTGCCAGGGTTACTCCACAAAACCATTCACGACCCCGAAGGACTCGTTTCTACCCTCCCCGCCATTTGTACGGCTTTGCTTGGTATTTTTGCTGGAAATATCTTGAAATCTGAAACAGCGGAAACTCAAAAAATTAAGCAATTGCTCAATATCGGCGCCTTGTGTTTGGTGGTAGGCTATGTTTGGGATTTTGCTTTTCCGATTAACAAAAACCTTTGGACAAGTTCTTTTGTGCTTTGGGTGGGTGGTTTGAGTATGCTTTTATTAGCTGTTTTTTATTGGCTTATCGACTACAAGGGCTACAATCGTTATGCTTGGGTGTTTTCGGTGATTGGTACTAATTCTATTCTTATTTATTTGGCATCACATTTTATAGATTTTGATAAAACAACAGAGGCTTTGTTTGGAGGTATTTTCAAATATTTTACCCAACCAACTCAACACATCTTGCACGCCGTTGGTTTTGTTTTGGTAGAGTGGTTATTTCTATATTTCCTCTACAAAAAGAAGGTTTTTTTAAAGGTTTAGTTCTAACATCTACACGATATTACGTTCTGATAATCAGCATATTGTGGAGCGTAGTGTTGATTGATAGAAACCAAATTTTGTAGGTTAATTTCAATGCCATTGGCCAAATATACCGTTTGGTTTTCGATACTTTTGATAACAGAACTCGTTTTTAGGAGTTCTTGAATATCGTTAAAATATTGAAAATCAATTGCTTTTACTGATTTGAGATGCCCGTTGATTCGCTGAACGAAGTCTTCGTTTGTTTGTGAATTTTGCATGATTTTTCTTGAGTTTATTATTGAAGCTGTTTAAACTTATTTCTTTTGCCCTAAAAGGGTTGTTTTCAGCCCATACTTTAGATTTTTTGTCGTCCGTAGCGATGCTAGGGTAGCCCCGCTACGCACTCGAAAAAATCTGCGTATGGACAAAAAA
>JAYWHL010000115.1:0-4297 GCA_043777715.1 Cytophagaceae bacterium
TTGGTTTTGTGCCACTTACTCGTATGGTTGTGGCCAGCGGTTCTACGTGGGTTTTTGAACTTTTAGACGATAATCAACTACTTGCGGGGGTATCTATCAAAGCCAACAAGCCGCTCATTACGCAAGAAGACGATAAAACCGTGATAGACGCCGAACAATTGGCCAGTGCAAGTGTAAATGCTTTTGAAATTATAGAAAAAACCCCAGGCATTTTTATTGATTCCGACGGCAACGTATATCTAAACAGTACTACCCCTGCGGCTATTTATATCAATGGCCGAGAACAACGCATGGGGCCAAGCAATGTGGCGGCTATGCTAAGGAATTTACCGCCAAATAGCATCGAAAAAATAGAAATAATGCGAACGCCTTCAGCCAAATACGATGCCGCAACGGCGGGTGGGGCGGTAAATATTTTGTTAAAAAAAGGCGTAAAAATTGGCCTAACGGGTAGTGTAAATATCGGGGCTAACCAAGGCAAACTTGGCGACCAGTCCACGGGCTTGAACATAAGCAACAACACGGGCAATGGCAAAAATATGTACCTAAACATCAGCCTGCAACAACGTAACAATTTTGATAGTTTGAATACCGTCCGAAAAATAAGTGCCAGTACCAATCTTGCCCAAAACAGTTACACCACCACACCCTCCAAATCGCTATATGTGGGTTATGGCTACGACCAAGATATAAATAAAAAATGGTCGCTTGGCCTAGACGGAGACCTTAGTTATAGCCCTGGGCAGTCGCTTTCAAAGAGTGTGAATCAACAAATAAATGGCGACAAAATATTACTAGCCCTCCAAAACATTACCAACAATAACAATAGCTATTTTTTGGTAAATCAGAACCTCAACCTAAAGTATAAAATAGATAGCCTAGGCTCGATGTGGATATTTAATGCCACTTTTAACAAAACGGCAAGCAACACTACCCAAGATTTTAGTACGTTTAATTTATTCAAAAAAGAAGATCAAACGAAGGTTTTGGCCGATTTGTTCAACCATCGTACGTTTTGGGTTGGGCAATTGGATTTTACGCAAAAATTTAACCAAAAATTAACTTTAGAATTAGGCGTAAAAAGCACTTTTCAGGCATTTTACAGCAACGCTCTATACACAGGAAACCAAAACGCCGTACTGCGAAACAATCAATATCAATACAAAGAAAACATCAATGCGGCCTATTTTAATGCTTCTAAAACGATGGGTAAAATAACCCTCAAACTAGGGGCAAGGCTAGAAAATACCCGTATGGAAGGCCACCAAACCATGCCAAAAGATACTGTTTTTAAGATAAACCGTACTGATGTTTTTCCGTATATATTTTTGAGCAAAGGGCTTCTCAAAATCGCAGGGTATGAGTTGCGGGCTTATCTGATAGCAAGGCGGGCCATTACTCGGCCTAGTTTCGATTATCTAAACCCAACCATACAAACCCTCGACCAGTTTTTGTATCAAGTGGGCAATCCATCACTAAGGCCACAATTTACCCAAACTTATGAGGCCAATATTAGCGTGGACGAGCGGCCACTTTTTGCAATTGGGAAAAACTACACGAGCGATATTTTTAGTAATGTAATTTATCAAAACCCTAATAATCAGGCCATTGCTTTTAGAACTTATGACAACCTAGGCAAAAACGAAGAAACCTACTTTAGACTTTTGGGTGGGATTCCGCCTACAAAACCTTACTTTTTTGCCTTAGGAGCCCAGTATTCCCTCAATCATTATACGGGCGTTTACGACAAAGAAACCCTTGATTTTACAAGAGGTTCGTGGCGGTTTTTTACTTTTCATCGCCTCAAACTCAACGACAATACCAATATCAATCTCAATGCTTTTTATTCATTAAATGGCCAATTACAGTTTTATGAACTAAGCAATTTTGGGAGAATAAACCTAAATGTTAGCCATTATTTTGCCAATAAAAAATACCTAATTTCGGTTTATGCCAACGATATTTTTTATAGTTCCAATGCCTCGTTTAGTCTCAAGCAAAGTTCGGTTGTAACCAGTGGCAATAGGCTTGCCGACACCCGCCGTTTGGGAATGACTGTACGTTATAATTTTGGCATCAAAAAACGCCAAGAAAACGTAAATATGTTTGATGTAGAAAAAATGGGCAATTAAGACTGGACAAAACTATTGATTGAAAGACCCGCTACCTCATAAAAATGTCCGAGGTAATTTTCTGCTCAACGCCCAAAATTGTATCATACAAATAAAAATTTGTCTTTAATTGATTAATTTTCAAAAAATAGTCCAAGATATTGACCAACAAGTACTTTATCTTGAAAAACTCGCTTATTTTGTAATTCATTTGTTCTCAAAATAGAAAACATTACAAACCAAACAATACTATGAGTGTTATCCAGTCAGTACACGCCCGCCAAATTCTTGATTCACGTGGCAATCCTACCATCGAAGTTGATGTACGCACCGAAAACGGCTTTTTAGGCCGTGCCGCTGTACCGTCGGGGGCTTCAACGGGTATCCACGAAGCCGTTGAACTACGTGATGAAGACAAAGCAAATTATGGCGGTAAAGGCGTATTGAAGGCCGTAGCCAATGTAAACGAATTGATTTTTCCTGAAATTGTGGGTATTTCGGCCTTCGAGCAAAACTTGATTGACAAAATCATGATAGACCTCGACGGCACGCCAAACAAAGGGAAATTAGGAGCAAATGCCATTTTGGGCGTATCCTTGGCTGTGGCCAAAGCCGCCGCACAAGAGGCCAATATGCCCTTGTTTAGATACATCGGTGGCGTAAATGCCAACACCCTGCCCGTGCCTATGATGAACATCTTGAACGGGGGTTCTCATGCCGACAACTCTATTGATTTTCAAGAATTTATGGTAATGCCCGCCAAAGCCGATACGTTTTCGCAGGCTTTGAAAATGGGAACAGAAGTGTTTCATACCTTGAAGGGCGTATTAAAAGCCAAAGGATATTCGACCAACGTAGGCGATGAGGGCGGTTTTGCACCCAACATCAAAAGCAACGAAGAGGCCATCGAAATAGTGCTACAAGCCATCGAAAAGGCAGGTTATAAGCCAGGCGAAGATATTTTTATAGCCATGGACGCCGCCGCTTCGGAGTTTTATGACGAAAAAACAGGGCTTTATACCTTCAAAAAATCGGACGGAAAACAACTCAATTCGATGGAAATGGCCGCTTATTGGAAAACTTGGGCAGATAAATACCCAATTATTTCGATTGAAGACGGTATGGCCGAAGACGATTGGGCAGGTTGGGCCGAACAAACTCGTTTGTTAGGAAAACAAATCCAGTTAGTAGGCGACGATTTGTTTGTAACCAACGTAAAACGCCTTCAAATGGGCATAGACCAAGGCATTGCCAATGCCGTGTTGGTAAAAGTAAACCAGATTGGTTCACTCACCGAAACCATCGATACCATTGCTTTGGCAAAACGTAATTCTTATAAAAATATCATGAGCCACCGTTCGGGCGAAACCGAAGATTCGACCATTGCCGACTTGGCAGTGGCTTTGAACACAGGTCAAATCAAAACGGGTTCGGCTTCTCGCTCTGACCGTATGGCCAAATACAACCAATTGCTTAGAATTGAAGAAGAACTAGGCGAAACAGCGTATTTCCCAGGCTTGAAGTTTTAATTTGATTTACTTGGCTCAAAGCCAAGATTTTAATTGTATATATTCAAAAAAGCAATGCTCCAACGAGCATTGCTTTTTTTATGAGTCTTCATTGTAGCTATCTTTGCTTTTGTATTTCAAGCCAATCGCTTTTTACCAATTGCCAAAAGCCATTTATCCCCTAATTTTTTCAGATGCTCGTCAAAGATTTCCTTAGCCTTTATCAACACGATACCTTCGTAAAGTTATTATCCGAAAAAATAAAACTTCAATCGTCAGAAGATAAACACCTGCAAATCAAGGGATTATTGGGTAGTCTCGATGCCGTAATTGCTTCGGCCATTTTCTTAGAAAATCCCCTGACCAATGTTTTTGTATTGAACGACAGAGAAGACGCTGCCTATTTTTTGAATGATCTCCAAAATTTGTTGGGCGACGACAAAGTGCTGTTTTTTCCGATGTCTTACAAAAAATCTTACGTTTATGAAGAAATAGACAACGCCAATGTATTGATGCGTGCCGAGGTACTAAACAGACTCAATGGCAACGCCGACCAAGGTTTGATGGTGGTAACGTACCCCGAAGCCCTTTCTGAAAAAGTTATCAACAAGCGGTCTTTGATTAAAAATACCTTTACTATTTCGGTTGGCGACAAGCTAGATACCGATTTTTTGTTAG
>JAYWHL010000116.1:0-12200 GCA_043777715.1 Cytophagaceae bacterium
GGTACTTCATTGTTGATTTTAGTAGGGGTAGTACTCGACACGTTACAACAAATTGAAAGTTATTTATTAATGAAAAGATATGAGGGTTTGATGCAATCGGGTAGGGTACAAGGCCGTACAGATGAGTATGTGCCATCATTTGGACAATAATGATTTATTTAAAATCGGAGGCTGAAATTGCACTTATTAAAGAAAGTGCTCAAATATTAGGTAAAGCTCATGCAGAAGTAGCCAAACTGATTCGTCCAGGAGTAACAACAAAGCAGTTAGATGCCATCGCACAAGAATACATTAAGGATTTCAACGGTTATCCATCTTTCAAGGGATACCAAGTAAATAAGTTTACTTTCCCAGCCGCACTTTGTATTTCTATAAACGATGTTGTGGTACATGGGATACCGAATGAGACAATTTTGATAGAAGGTGATATTGTATCAATTGACTGCGGGGTTCTGTTCAAAGGTTTTCATAGTGATAGTGCCTATACTTACCCAGTTGGTAAAGTGAGTGGTGAAGTAATGAATTTGCTTAAAAACACTAAGGAATCCCTTTACAAAGGTCTTGAGATGGCTATACATGGAGGAAGGATTGGAGACATAAGTTATGCGGTTCAAAATCACGCTGAGAAAAATAGGTTTGGGGTAGTGAGGGAGTTGGTGGGGCATGGCGTTGGAAAATCATTACATGAAGACCCACAAGTACCAAATTACGGAAAAAGAGGAAAAGGGACGAAACTTCAAGAAGGAATGGTATTGGCCATTGAGCCAATGATAAACTTAGGGAAGAAAGATGTTGTTACTGACAAAGATGGTTGGACTATAAGAACAAAAGACAGATTACCATCTGCACACTTTGAGCATACTGTTGCAGTACGAAGAGGAAAAGCCGAGATTTTGACAACCTTTGAATATATAGAGGCAATAACGAACGAGAAAGCAATAACAGCTTATTCTTAATAAATAATAAATGGCAAAGCAATCGTCTATCGAAGTTGATGGAATTATCACAGAGGCTCTCTCGAATGCTATGTTCAGGGTCGAGCTTGAGAATAAGCACGAGGTAATTGCTCATATTTCTGGCAAAATGAGAATGAATTATATTAAAATATTACAAGGAGATAAGGTAAAGTTAGAGATGTCGCCTTATGATTTATCCAAGGGTAGAATTGTGTATAGATACAAATAAAAGAGAAGTTTAGAAACATTAATTAACAGAACAATGAAAGTAAGAGCTTCAATCAAAAAGCGTAGTGCCGATTGCAAGATTATTCGCAGAAAGGGTAAATTGTATGTAATCAACAAGAAAAACCCAAAGTACAAACAAAGACAGGGTTGATATATTGTCAGTCCAAATAACATTAAAAGCAGAAACAATTTATGGCACGTATTGCAGGAGTTGATATTCCCGACAAAAAAAGAGGTGAAATTGCCTTGACGTACATTTTCGGTATTGGCCGTAGCACGGCTCGCAAGATACTTTCTAATGCAAACATCAGTGTTGATAAAAAAGCAGGAGAGTGGAATGATGAAGAGGCTACACTAATCCGTAACTTTATCTCGACTGAAATCAAAACTGAAGGACAGTTACGTTCTGAAGTTCAATTAAACATCAAACGTTTGATGGATATTGGTTGTTATAGGGGTTTGCGTCATCGTAAAGGTTTACCTTTGAGAGGTCAAAGGACTAAGAACAACTCTAGAACCAGAAAAGGTAAGCGTAAGACAATTGCTAATAAGAAAAAGGCAACTAAGTAATCATTACCATTTAAACAAAGTTGAGGCGATTTACTGGGTTGCCTGACCATCTCAAAAACTAAAAAAATGGCACAAGCTAAAAGAAAAGACAAAGCCAAAAAAAGAGTTGTAAGTGTAGAGGCCGTAGGCCAAGTACACATCAAGGCTTCTTTCAATAATATTATCATCTCTATTACTAACAATGCTGGACAAGTTATTTCTTGGGCATCGGCAGGTAAGATGGGATTTAAAGGTTCAAAGAAAAATACCCCTTATGCTGCCCAAGTTGCAGCCCAAAACTGTGCAGCAGTTGCCACAGAAGCAGGAATGCGTAAAGCAGAGGTGTTTGTGAAAGGCCCTGGCTCTGGAAGAGAATCAGCGATTCGCACAATCCAACAATCAGGGATTGAGGTTACACTGATTAAAGATATTACACCATTGCCACATAATGGTTGTCGCCCTCCAAAGCGTAGAAGAGTTTAATTTAATGGCGAAGTAGGCTAGTTATTGCCCCCTTCGATTTCCAATTTTTTATAATAACTTTGCCGAGGCTTTGTTACTCGGCAACTCAACCCCAACACAATGGCAAGATATATAGGCCCAAAATCAAAAATTGCTCGTCGTTTTGGCGAAGCTATCATGGGACCAAGCAAGGCATTAGCTCGTAAGGCTTATGGCCCTGGTCAGCATGGAAAAGGAAGGAAAAAAACTTCTGAATATGCGATTCAGTTGAAAGAAAAACAGAAAGTTAAATATACTTATGGTTTCTTGGAAAGACAGTTTGAAAATCTTTTCCATAAGGCACAAGTTAAGGAAGGTATTACGGGCGAAAACCTATTGAAGTTGTGTGAAGCACGTCTTGATAATACAGTTTTTAGGTTGGGTATTGCTCCGACTCGTAGGGCGGCTCGCCAGTTGGTATCACACAAGCATATTTTGGTTGATGGAGAGGTAACTAATATCCCATCTTATTCACTAAAACCAGGTCAGACAATAAGTGTTCGTGAAAAATCTAAATCTTTGGAAGCAATCTCAGCTAGTTTGTCAGGAAAATCTCCAAAAAGATTTAACTGGTTGGAATGGGAGGCTTCCGAAATGACAGGTAAATTTATGAGTTATCCAGAGCGTGATCAGATTCCAGAAAACGTAAACGAGCAACTCATCGTTGAATTGTACTCTAAGTAAATTCCTGATGGACAGATGTTCATCAAATATATAAAATATTCCGTCTAAACTTTGATAACAGTAAGTTTTTAGAGCAATTGTAAATTGTAAAAGAAAATTAGACTGATGTCAGAGTTTAGACTATTTTAACGTAAAGACTAAATCCCCCAAAATATGTCAATATTATCATTCCAAATGCCCGATAAAGTCGTAATGGAAAAAGCCACCGACTTTCACGGGTTATTTGAGTTTAAGCCTCTTGAGAAAGGCTACGGCGTAACGATAGGTAATGCTTTGCGTAGAATTTTGTTGTCTTCGCTTGAAGGTTTTGCCATCACAAGTGTCAAACTTCCAAATGTATTGCACGAATTCTCCTCAATAGAAGGTGTAATTGAAGATGTTTCTGAAATTATCCTAAACCTAAAAATGGTGCGTTTGAAAAAAACGCAGGAGGTCTTGGATAATAAAGTAACCGTAAGGCTCAAAAACAAGGGCGTTTTTACGGCAGGCGACATTCAAGAATTTACTCCGTATTTCCAAATTTTGAATCCTGATTTGGTTATCTGCCATTTGGACGAGAAGAAGGAATTGGAGGTAGAGATTATTATTGACAAAGGTAGGGGGTATGTTCCTGCTGATGAGCCAAGAAATAACGAAATACCGTTTGGACACATTGCAATTGATGCCATCTATACACCTATCAAAAATGTAAAGTATAGCGTTGAAAACACTCGTGTTGAACAAAAAACTGACTATGAGAAGTTAATTTTAGACATTGAAACAGATGGTTCTATCCATCCAGAAGATGCTTTGAAAGGTGCTGCTTATATCTTGATTCAGCATTTTATGCTTTTCTCTGACCAAACGATGACTTTTGAGACTGCGAAAGCAGAGGACGAAAGTGAGGTAGATGAGGAAATGTTGAAAATGAGGAAACTCCTAAAAACAGCATTGGCAGATTTAGATTTGTCGGTACGTGCTTACAATTGCTTGAAATCAGCAGACATAAGAACCTTAGGTGAACTTGCCAAGTTAGAAATCTCGGATATGATGAAATTTAGAAACTTCGGAAAAAAATCATTGACCGAACTAGAGCAATTAATCCAAGACAAGGGTTTGACTTTTGGAATGGACGTAGTAAAATATAGACTTGACGAAGATTGAGCCAATTGGCTTGATTAATGTAATAGGTGAATAGTCTAAGGTGGATTGTTTAACCGCAGCGAAATGAAGCCAAAGGGCTGGAATCGCTTTCAACTTACAAATTATTAATTATAATGAGACACGGAAAAAAAGTAAACCATTTAGGTAGAACCGCATCGCACAGGAGTGCAATGCTATCAAACATGACCGCTTCGTTGATTCTTGCAAAAAGAATTGAAACAACACTGGCCAAAGCCAAAGCCTTGAGGGTTTATGCAGAGCCTTTGATTAATCGCTCGAAAGACGACTCTACAAACTCTCGTAGGGTTGTGTTTTCGTATTTGCAAAACAAAGAAGCTGTTAAGGAATTGTTTAGTATTGTAGCCGAAAAAGTGGCCGACCGCCCAGGTGGATATACTCGTATCATAAAGCTGGGAACACGTTTGGGAGATAATGCAGAAATGTGTATCATCGAATTGGTGGACTTTAACGAAACGATGCTAACAGCCGCAAGCGAAGCAGCCGAGAAGAAAACTCGTCGTAGCCGTAGAGGTGGTGCAAAGAAAGCAGAAACTACTCCTACAAGTGAAGTAGTGGCTGAAACTCCTGCACCAGCAGTTGAAGAAAAAGAAGCACCTGCCGAAGAAAAAACAGAAGAATAATTGATGAAAAATCTAATAGGTTTCTGATTGAGGGCTTCAACTTTTAATAGTTGAAGCCCTTTTTTTAAGAAAATTATATCTAAAACTAAATTAACCTGACGAAATAAATGAAAAAAGAAACAACTAAAGCCGTATTGATGTTGGAAGACGGGACTATATTTAGAGGGAAAGCATTAGGTAAAATTGGGACACATGGCGGAGAAATCTGTTTTAATACGGGTATGACGGGTTATCAGGAAATATATACCGACCCTTCGTATTTTGGGCAAGTGGTTGTAAATACCAATGCCCATATCGGGAACTATGGTGTATTGTTGAAGAGCGAAGAAGAGTCGAGTTCTATAAAAATTAGTGGAATGGTGTGTAATGAATTTTCAGCGATACACTCACGAGGAATTGCGGATATGTCGTTGCAAGATTATTTTGAAAAAGCAAATATTGTTGGTATTAGTGGCATTGATACACGTGCGTTGGTTGGACTGATAAGAACAAAAGGGGCTATGAATTGCATTATTTCGTCTGAAATATTAGATGAAGAACTATTATTGAAACAATTAAAGACGATTCCATCAATGGACGGCCTAGAGTTATCATCGGTGGTAAGTACAGAAGTTCCATATTTTGTGGGAGATGAAAACGCAAAATGGAAAATAGCAGTTATGGACTATGGTACGAAGAAAAGTATTATTGAAAATTTCACAAATAGGGACTGTTACTGCAAGGTTTTTCCTGCAAAAACTCCTTTTGAAGAAATTGAAAAATGGCAACCTAATGGTTATTTTGTATCGAATGGCCCAGGCGACCCCGCAGCGATGGACTATGCGGTTGAGAATGTTCAAAAAATGATAGCATCGGGCAAACCTTTGTTTGGAATTTGTTTAGGGCATCAGTTGATAGGATTGGCAAGTGGGATTTCTACTTTCAAGATGCACCATGGGCATAGGGGGTTGAACCACCCTGTGAAAAACTTATTGACGGGTTTGTGTGAGATTACTTCCCAGAATCATGGATTTGCTATTAGTTCGAGCGAAATAGAGGCACATCCTAACGTTGAAATAACGCATATTAACCTAAATGACCAAACAATAGAAGGCATAAGACGAACAGATAAGCCTGTTTTTTCGGTACAGTATCACCCTGAAGCCGCCCCAGGCCCGCACGATTCGAGGTATTTGTTTGAACAGTTTGTGGGATTATTACAAAAGTAAAAGAAGAGTGAAAAGGCATTTAAACGCAAAAGAGCAAATCAAAAATTGATTAAAAAACTAGAAATTTGTGCTTATTCGCTGGACTCATGTTTGACTTCACAAAGAGCAGGGGCTAGTAGGGTTGAGCTTTGTGCATCGATGCCAGAAGGAGGAACTACGCCAAGTGGGGGACTAATTTCGGTGGTAAGAAAAGCACTGGAGATAGGGATTTTCGTGATGATTAGACCCAGAGGTGGGGACTTTTTGTATAATGAATCTGAACTACAAACCATGCAATATGATATTGACATGGCCAAAAACTTAGGGGCAGATGGTATCGTTTTGGGTATTTTAAATAAAAATGGGCAAGTAAACAAAACACAAGTTGCCAAATTTGTTGCCCAAGCCTATCCGTTAGAAGTTACGTTTCATAGGGCGATAGATTGTGCCGTTAATTATGACGAAGCCCTAGAGGCTATAATTGATACGGGTTGTAAACGAATACTAACCTCGGGGCAAGCCAATACGGCATTTGAGGGTATTAATAATCTTGAAAAAATTGTAAAACAAGCAAAAAACCGAATAGAAATAATGGCTGGAAGTGGTGTAAATGCCATAAATGCAGCATCTTTATTAAAAATTGGGGTTGATTCGTTGCATCTTTCGGCAAAAGCGATACGAAATAGTGAAATGATTTTTAGGAATGATAAAATCAAGATGGGTGGTTTTGGAGAAATGTCAGAGTTTGAAATTGCCTTTGCCGATGAACAAAAAATAAGAGATGTTAAGAATGTAATGGAAATGTTTGACTAAGTGAAATAAAGTCTTGAAAATCAAGTAAATAGAAAATTTTATGAGAATAGTTTACGGAATACCGAATTGTGATACCATCAAAAAAACAAAGGATTGGTTAGGAAATAATCAGGTTGAATATAGCTTTTACGATTATAAAAAACAGGGTATAACTTTAGCAAAAATAGAAGATTGGTTAAGCCAAAAAACCATAGAAGAACTCATAAACAAGGCAGGAAGCACGTGGAAAAAACTAAATGATGAGCAGAAATTTGGCAATTTAGAAAGTCTAAAGGCATTGATGATTGAAAAACCGTCGATGATAAAACGACCCATTATTGAAGAAAACGGTAAAATTATTGCCCTTGGATTTAAGGAGGAAATCTATCAAGAATTATTCAAAAAGTCATAAAACAATCATAAATTGATACGATATTTTAACGAAAATATAGCTTTCAAACTAGCTCAAAAGCTAGAAATTAAGAAATGGCTAAGTGATGTTGCCAAACAAGAGGGTATGGCCGTGGGGGATATTAATTATATTTTTTGTGATGACGAACATCTGTTGGGTATCAACAAAGAATACCTAGCCCACGACTATTATACTGATATAATTACGTTTGATAATAGCGAAGAAGACACTAAAATAGAAGGTGATATTTACGTAAGTATAGACCGAATAAAAGATAATGCCAAGGATTTGAACGTAAGTTTTGACAGAGAATTAAAAAGAGTTTTGGCACATGGGGTGTTACATTTGTGTGGCTATAAGGATAAAACCAAACAAGACGAGCAACAAATGAGAGGCAAAGAAGAGTATTATTTAAAGCAAATTGTTTGAAAATTGGTAGTAGATGAGTGAAAGTAATATTTGATGGTCATTACCATTACCAAAATATAAAAAAGCCCAAGATAATTGGGCTTTTTTGTTGAAATTGAGCATAATTTATTCCCACCAAGTTCTTAATAATTTTGTTGTGCTAAATTTAGATTTATTACATCGGCTTCAATGAGTAACTTTACAAATTAAAATGAAAAAAATATTTATCCTCTGGTTTATGTCCACAGTAACGGGTTTGGCACAAAACGTTGCCTCAAAACTATATGAAAGTCATGATGTTTTTAAGGAAAAGGCATTAACCGAACGTAGGTTTAAGCACAAAGATATTGTTCCGTTGATAGAACAATTGAAGGGGAATGGCCTTTTTGAAGTAAAAAATATCGGGAAATCGACCCAAGAGCGAGATATTTTTCAAATAAAATTGGGAACAGGCAAAACGCCCGTGTTGCTGTGGAGCCAGATGCACGGCGATGAGCCAACGGCTACGATGGCGATTTTTGATATTTTCAATTTTTTTAAAACTAAGGGAGCGTTTGAAAATCTTAAAAAGCAAATTTTGGAAAATTGTACGCTTTATTTTGTGCCGATGCTGAATCCTGACGGTGCTGAGGTTTATAAGCGAAGAACGGCCTTGGATATAGATATGAACAGGGACGCCCTTAGGCTACAAACGCCCGAAGGAAGGCTACTGAAAAAACTTCAAAATAATTTACAACCCGTTTTTGGATTTAATCTGCACGACCAATCGCCAAGGTATTCGGCTGGCAATACGGGTAATTTGGCTACGATTTCGTTTTTGGCAACGGCTTATAATCACGAACGGAGTATTAATGACGTAAGAAAACGCTCAATGCAGCTTATTGTGGGCATGAACAAAACCCTTCAGGCGTTTATACCAAACCAAGTGGCGAGGTATTCGGACGAACACGAACCACGGGCTTTTGGCGATAATATTCAGAAATGGGGTACTTCGTTGGTGTTGATAGAGTCGGGCGGATATAAAAACGACCTCGAAAAAATGTATATTCGTAAGTTAAATTTTGTAAGTATTTTGACTGGTTTAGAAGCAATTGCTACCAAAAACTACGAAAAGGAAGACATTAAAAATTATGACAAAATACCAGAAAATGGAAAGGTAATTTTTGATTTACTCATCAAAAACGTAAAGGTAAACAAAGAAGGCCAAGCGGTTGTGATGGACATTGCCATTAACAGAATGGAGTCGGTTGCTAACTTGCCTGGAAAATTTAATACGAGAGGAGTGATAGAAGAAATGGGAGATTTGTCGGTATTTTTTGGTACAGAAGTACTAGATGCTACGGGTTTGGTAATAGAAAATAAAGACGAAATAAAGTATAATGGTAAGGCGGATTTTGAGTTGAAAAAAGATGGTAAAGTAATTTTTACTGTAAAAAATGGCGTATTGATTCGATAAAAAGTATTGATATTCAGATGGTTAGGAGGATTGATTACTTCTTGAACCCAAAATGGATAATATCTCTTGAAATAATAAAAACAGAAATGGCAGAAAAACAGAAGATTCAAAAAACGATTGATATTAGCAATAAGCGAGCTGGATTTGAGTATTTTTTTTTAGAAAAATACTCGGCAGGAATTGTATTGAAAGGAACAGAAATAAAGTCTATCCGTATGGCAAAAGTGAATCTAACAGATTCATATTGTGTGTTTTTTTCGGGAGAAATTTACGTAAGAAATATGAATATCTCTAAATACGACCAAGGGACCTACACCAACCACGAACCTTTGCGAGATAGAAAATTATTGTTGAAGAAAAAGGAAATTAACAAATTAGAAGAAAAGCTAAAAGACCAAGGATTGACCATAGTTGTAACCCGTATTTATATCAATGACGAAGGTTATTGTAAGCTGGACATCGCCTTGGCCAAGGGAAAAAAACTTTATGACAAAAGAGATAGTATTAAAGAAAAAGACCAGAAAAGAGACCAAGAACGAGACTAATGGCAACAATACCCGAATGGTTTGATATTTATTGGTTTTTGCCTAGTACTTTCAAAGGCTATGATTGGGGCAATCCATATTATCTATTTGGGGCTTTGGGGATTCCTTTGGTATTTTTTTTGAGTGGAATTTTACACAAAAAAAGCCAACAAAAACTGATTTTAGCCTTCGTTTATATCAATACTAAAACCAAGTGGACAAGTTATCTTAGGTTTTTGCCCCAAATATCAACGGCCTTGGGTATGTTGATGATTGTTGTTGCACTGGCTAGGCCACAAAAAACAACGATTATTACTGAAAAAACCGCCGAGGGTATAGATATAGTCATTGCTTTAGATGTTTCTACGTCCATGATGTCGTCGGATATAAAGCCCAGTAGGCTGGAGGTGGCCAAAGATGTGGCAAGGAATTTTATAAAAGCCCGTGAGTTTGATAAAATTGGGCTGGTGGTTTTTGCGGGAGATGCCTATTTTTTGAGTCCACTTACCACTGACTATGACGCTCTTTATCAGTACATTGATTCGATAAAAGAAGGCATCGTGCCTATCACAGGTACGGCCATAGGCAAGGCTTTGGGTAGGTGTATTAATTTGATGCGGGCGTCGAAATCTAAAACCAAGATAGCTATTTTGATAAGCGACGGCGACAATACAGCTGGCGAGTTGGACCCACTAACGGCGGCCAGATTGGCCAAAGTTTTTAACATAAAAGCCTACACGGTGGCGGTGGGGTCATTGACCAAGAGGGCGGTTTCTACCACAGATACGACCAATGTGGCCAGTAATGCAAGTGTGGCCGTAGATGAATCGCAATTGAAAGAAATATCACAAACCGCAGACGGGAAGTTTTTTAGGGCGATGGACGCCGAAGGTCTAAAACAGATTTTTGTGCAAATAGATAAACTAGAGAAAGTACCTGTAAAAATCAAAAAACGAAAAGAAACCAACGAAATGATGGCTGCCTACATAAAATGGGCAATGGTATTTTTGCTTTTTGCTTTGGCCCTCAGAGCTACTTTTATTGGTAATATTTTAGAAGACTGATATGCTATTTTCGTATTTTCATCCTACCCTTATCGAAGCGGGCCTAGACGAAGTTGGCCGAGGTTGCTTGGCTGGGCCAGTGGTAGCGGCGGCGGTGATATTGCCCAAAGATTTTCAGCATTCTTTGCTTACAGATTCTAAGCAACTCACTAAAAATCAGCGAGATAGGTTGTCTATTGAAATTAAAGAAAAAGCGATTGAATGGGCAATTGCCGAAGTATCTCCACAAAAAATAGACGAAATAAATATCTTGAAGGCCAGTTTTTTGGCCATGCACTTGGCAATAGACCAACTCAAAACCCGCCCCGAACACCTCTTGATAGACGGCAATCGCTTTACTAATTATCCCATGATTCCCCATACTTGTATCATTAAAGGCGACACCAAATATCTGGCCATTGCAGCGGCGTCGGTACTTGCCAAAACGTACAGAGATAGCCTCATGGAGGAATTGGCCAAAGAATTTCCATTTTATGCTTGGGAAAAAAACGCTGGTTATCCCACTCAAAAACACCGCCAAGGCATTGAAAAAGAAGGCATTACGCCCCATCATCGCCTTAGTTTTAAGTTATTGTAAGCCCCTGACTATAACTTCACTATCAAATCTTTGATAATTTCTTTGAAATATTCCCCGTTTTGGGGGCCAAACCAGTTCATGGTGCGGGTTTCGTAGCTGTCTAAATTATAGTATTTGTCGGGAGTGATATAGCCAATATAGCCCCCGTTAAAACTGGTAATAATCAGGTTTTTATTTTTGCTTTGTGCAAAGGCCGTGAGTTCGGCCATAAACTCTCCCGAAAAATCACACGGCAAACCTACGATTAGCGTATTTCCTAGGCTAATGGCCTTAATATCAGCAGGATAATCGCCAAATAAAAAATGAAAAGCCCATGGCCTAAACCGTATCGATTCTGAAATTCGGGCATGAGGTTCTCTTAGTCCTAAAGCAATATGGCTAATGCCCAAGGAATGGGGCTTGGCCAAGGGTACTCGAACAAGGTTTTTTTCTAGTTCAATCTGAATCCCCGCTGCTTCGTTTCTCATTTGTTCGTAATCGTCTTTGGCTTCTTCGAGTGGCCCCATACTGCCCACCGCTCCAGCCATAAACATTGCAAAATTGGCATCGTGGTTTTCTAGCGAGTCTATCAAAACACCTGGGTAATCTCTCGACAATACCATTTTGTTTGCATCAAGGGTAGTGGAATGTGCCGCATAAGTACAAAAAAGGGCTTTTTGGCCATCTTTTCTATTAATTTTCAGAATACGCACAAAAGGGTCTATCGTACCTTTATCGCCCACCAAACGGTTATACATCATATCGGCAAGGTACATTTGGCCATAGCCTAGGCTTGCCTCTGCGGTGTTTTTAGAGGCTAGGGCAATGGCTTTTGCCATACTGGCAGCAATATGTTCTACGGTGTTTTGGTCGTATTTTCCAGCAAATAACTCGCCCGTATAGCCTACGCCCCAAGCCCCAAGGCTATTGTGGGTATGCGTTGCTCCAAAAAACAGTTGCTTAAAATCAAAACCCAAGGCTGCCAAGCGGGGCTTTAGGGCATCGATAACCGTTGGCGGAATAATGAGGAGGTCGGCACTAAGCATTACGGCCTTGGTTTTCCCAAATTCAAAAACCATTGCCCTCACAAAAACAGAAT
>JAYWHL010000117.1:0-4290 GCA_043777715.1 Cytophagaceae bacterium
CCGATTTACGGGCTTTGTCCAAAACCCTCAATACCGAAAATATTTTACACGAGGGCCTCGTAAAAACCATTGGCTTTGAGTTGCAAAGGCTACAAAAAACCAGTGGGCTGGTTATTAACTATCAGGTCTCCTCCGACGATATACGCCTAGATGCCAAACAAGAGATTATTGTTTTTAGGGTTTTTCAAGAAATACTCCAAAACATTCTGAAACATGCCCAAGCAAAAAACATTAACATTTGTTTGGAAACCCAAGCGGAAACACTTATTATTGGTGTAAGAGACGATGGCATAGGGTTTGACTTTGAAGAAAAACTAAAAAACAAGGGCTTTGATAGTGGGGCAGGGTTGGCTAATATGGTGTATCGAGCCAATTTGCTAAAGGGTAGTTTTAGGGTTTTACCAAACGAGGACGGAGGGTCATTGTCTATTTTATCGGTACCTTTCCACCTATCCCCATAAAAAATGACAACGATTGCCCTCATCGACGACCACGCCCTTATCCGAAATGCCCTCAAAGAATTAATCAATCGTTTCGATGGTTTTCAGGTAAGCCTAGATGCCGCCAATGGCCAAGAATTTATAGAAAAACTCAAAACCAATCCCGTTCCAGACATCGCCCTTGTGGATATTAATATGCCCGTGATGAATGGCTTCTTGACCACCAGCTATATCACAAAACATTACCCCAATGTTAAATCAATGGCTCTGTCGGTTAATGACGACGACCAGTCGATTATCAGAATGTTACGGGCAGGGGCGGTGGGGTATGTACTGAAAGATTCGGAAACGGCTCAACTCAATACGGCTCTTGTTGAAGTAAAAACCAAAGGGTATTTTCATAACGATTTGGTAACCAATACCTTAATAAAATCGGTAAATCCCAAGCCCAGCGACTACACCAGGCTGCCGATTGTGTTTCAGGGCAGAGAACAAGAGTTTCTGAAATTGGCTTGTACCGAACTTACCTACAAAGAAATCGCCGATAATATGTGCATATCCCCTCGCACCGTGGACGGCTACCGTGAGCATCTTTTTGAAAAACTAGACATCAGAAGTAGAGTGGGCTTGGTAATATTTGCCATTAGGCATGGCATTGTGTTGGTGTGATTACTGAAAATTTGAGAAAGTAAAAGACGGCACATCGTAGCTCCTGTCTCCTCAATCCTACCTCCTTTTATTTATATTTTTCAATAATCTTGTAAAGGGCTTTTTGAGTATCTAGCTTTGGAAAGAACTCAAACATGATAATATGCTTGTCGTAGTTGAGCGACAGGGCGTTTTCGAGGTAAAGAAAAGCCTCCTTAAATTTGCCTTCCATGATTAAGTAGGCGGAGATGTGATAATAAAATTCGGACTGATTGGGCAAATGGTCTGTGCCTTCTTTTATGATTTGGGTGGCTCGTTCAAAATCGCCTTGTTCAAAATGCTTGAGCGACCATTTTAGCCAAACTTCGGGGTTTTCGTTGTCGTAATTACCAGCGTTTTCAAAGGCTTCTTCGGCAGAAGATTCGTTGCCTAGGGCTAGTTCGGTTTCGGCCAAAAACAACCAAAAATATCCATTTTGAGGATTTAGGTCTATGGCCTTGCGGAGGTAGTGCAGGGCTTCTAAGTATTTGCCTTGTTCGTACATACAAACGCCCAAACCAAAATAGCCATCGCTCCACAAACCGTCTAGTTCTATGGCTTCTTTGTAATATTTTATGGCCTTGGGATATACGCCCACTTTTTCGTAACTAGCTCCCAAACAGCACAATACGTCTGGACTTTTGTCTTCGTACTTTAGCGTTTGGAGATACCCCTCGGTTGCTTTTTCGTATTGGCCGAGGTTCATGTAGGTATTGGCTAAATTGAAATGAGCCGATGCAAAATCATCTTTTATGATAACGGCATAGTCGTAGGCGGTGGCGGCTTCTTCAAAGTTTTCGAGTTTACTATGGGCAATGCCTAGGTTGTACCAAGCGTTATAGGAATAGGGGTCGGCGTCAATAAATTGCTGATAATAAGACAAACTTTCTTTGAGTTGCCCTGCCAAATCTAGGCTATAAGCTAATTCATAAAGGGCATTTTCGTTGCCCAAATTTATTTCGATGGCTTTCTTAAAATTGGCAATGGCCTCTTGGGTTTTGCCCCAACTTTGGTAGGCCAGTCCTATGTGATAATAAACATTGTCTTTGTCTTCTACATGGTCTAAAACCTCTTCTAACATATAAATAGAGCCTTGGTAGTCGCCTTTGAGGGCAAAAATCGTACCTCTCAAAAACGTAATGTCTATGTCGTTGGGGTTGTAGTTGGCAGCGAGGTCTATGGTTTGGAGGGCTTCGTCAAATTTTTGGAGATTGGCCAAGGTTTCGGCTTTGTCTAGCAATAATTCTACCGAATAGGGATATTGTTCAAGGGCAAGGTTACAGGCTTTGAGGGCTTCGTATAGTTTGCCTTCTTCGAGGTAATGCTCCACAATTTGCTCATAACTTTCTAAATCAAAGTACGCAAACTCGCTGTGGTTCATCATTTTTTCATAACGACGCACCGACTCTTGCACTTCCTCATTATATTCGTCAAATTCTTCCACAGATTTTTTGGCTTTGTTTAAAAACTAAGTACTTGATTTTTAGATATTTGTACTAAAAAACTATACTCTTGCCATTCATAATTCATAATTTGTTGCTCATCACTACCATTTAAAGATAATATGCCCTGTTCAAACTACCAATTAAATGCCTGATTTTCTTGTAAAATAACCACTACATCTTTGAATTGTAGTATCTAAATCGATAAATTCAAAACCGAGGTCTTGTTTTATTTTATTGTTTGGGTAATAAAAATGATAGGCCGAACTATGGGCAGTTTCTTTGGTGAGTAAGGGAGACCCGCCCGTAAAAAATGTTCTTATGGCCTCTAGTCTCCATAATATTGCCGCCATCAAAGGGCCAACCACATAGCGTGGGGGGCGTTTATTGAAGGAAAGTGCCACTTTTGTAAGAAATGTTTGATAAGAAACCTTTCCTGCGTTTAGTATATACCGTTGCTCTGTAATGTCGTTATAAGTAAGGGACAAAATGGCCTTGGCCACGTCCTCTACGTCCACGTAATTAATATCGCCTTGAGGATAAAAAGGTTTTTGGTCATAAGCAAATTTAAACAACTGGCTACTTGATTTATCCCAGTCGCCTTCGCCCAAAATAATAGACGGACAAACCATCACGGCTGGTAGCCCTTCGGCTATGCCCCGCCATACTTCTAGTTCGGCTTTGTATTTTGTTTTGGCATATTCGCTATTGAGTGGCGAATTTGTCCATTTGTGATTTTCGTTAATATCTATCTGCTGTGAGGCATCAATAGTTTTGGGGTCGGGCCTGCCAAGTGCCGCCACCGAGCTTAAAAAACACAGTTTGGTAACCTTGGCTTCCAAACAAGCATTTACTACATTGGCCGTGCCTTCGATATTGGTTTTGTTCATTTGTTGGCGGTCTTTGGGGGCAAACGATACAATGGCGGCTGTATGTACCACGTGGCTAACGCCCTGCATGGCCTCTTGTAGGCCCGATACGTCTAGCACGTCTCCAACAAGCCATTCTATCTGGTGTTGAGTTGCTCCGAGGAGGCTCAAATCGCTATTTTCTCTTTTAATAGCCCGTACTTTGATGCCCTGGGCAATGGCCATTTTTGCTACTGCCGCCCCTACCAATCCGTTTGCACCTGTTATTAAAAGCATTTTTTGAGCGATAAGTTGATGAATTAGAAATTAAGAATCAGGAATTAGGAATTGAGATTTAGAAATTGAGAATCATGCCCTCCGCATTAACATCATAAATTCAAAAAAATCATTCTTCGGGATATTTCAAGCCAATTTGGTTTCTGATTTCGTCTAGTAATTGCATCAATTCTAGGCTAAACTGGTGGCTTGCCAAGGGGCTTTGTTGTAGGTTTTTTGCTAGACATTCTTGTACGTGAAGTATCTCGTAATAATAGCCAGTTCCTATTTTTTCGCAGGGGATATGTTCGGTATCTTGGCCTTCAATATCAAGGGTCAGGCCATCGCTTTCATGGAATCGGCCATTTACTTGTAGTTTACCTTTTGTACCATAAATGCTTGCTATACAGTTGGTTGTGGCACCAAAAGTTGAGTATAAACTTGCTGTGGCGTTGTTTTCAAATGTGGCACTCATGGCACAACTCATGTCCACACCGCTGGGCGTGAATGTGGCCACGGCTTTGATGTTGGTGGGTTGGCCTAATAAATGTTTGGAAAAATATAGCGGATATAACCCAATGTCCAAAAGTGAGCCAC
>JAYWHL010000118.1:0-4274 GCA_043777715.1 Cytophagaceae bacterium
ACTTAACGTTTTTTCGATACCTTTTTCATAAAAACCAAGAGCCTGTGCAATGAGTTTATTAAATTTCTGAATCTGGAGTTTCTTTTTTGAAGCCATCAATTCCTGAAAAATTTGCCATTGTTTGGGATTACTTAGGCCATTATTTATTTCCACAAAAAGAAGCCCTTGGCCATGGATTTGTAATATTTCTTGCCACGAAATTTCGGTGTCAAAAATTACCTTTGTTTGTTGCCCTAATCGGGTTTTAAAGGCTACAATATCAGCTATCGTTTGTTCAAATTGTGGAATATCCCCAAAACTAAATTGTTTAAAATCTCTACGGTTTTGCCAAGCCGCAAAGTCTTTTTTTATTTTTTTGGTATAAGCACCATACTGTTTGAACGGAGATTCAAATTGGTTTAACGCATTGATTTTGAAATATTTATACTGGTTTTCTAATTTCAAAAACAAAACTGTTGGGTTAGAACTTAGGTATAATTCTTTGGGCGAAAACCCACAAAAAGTGTTGTCGAAAAGGGCGGTTTTGAAATCTTCTAGTATCGTTTGGATACGCTCGATGTTGCGGCTATTTTGGACAAATTCTCGTTCCAAAAATATCGCATCTAAACTCTGATTCACTTTTTTGTAGTCGTCTAGTTTTTCTATTTGCTCAAAAATCTGTGCAAAAAGAGTCTTGCGGTCATTCTTGAAATCATGCACCAAGGCCACAAAATGGCTCATTTTGGCCAAGGCTAGGCGTTCAAAAACGGTATCTAAAGCGGCACGTTTTTGGCTAACCACCAACACCCGTTTGCCTTGGGCCGTAAAATCGGCAATGAGGTTACAAATCAATTGTGATTTTCCAGTGCCAGGCGGCCCTTGCACCACCAAAGACGCTCCGTTTTTTACCATTTTCAAGGCCATTTCTTGGCTGGCATCTATGGCAAGAGGTGTTAAAAAATGCTCTTCTTTTAGTTTATTTTTTTGATAATCAGGGGCTTGTAAAAATAAAAAATCTAAGGGTTTAGTGTTAGATTTTCCTAGCATTGCCTCATCCCAACCCTTCTCCGTGGGGAGAAGGGCTTTTGAATATGTTTTTTCATCTTCTGAAAAATCACGGGGTTTGTTGTCAGCTAATTCCTGTTTTTCGGTCATTGCATCAATCAACGTTTCGTAGTCGGGTACTAAATACGAACCACTTTGTGGAAAAATCCCTAAGACGGCCTGTGGTAATAAACGGAGTTGGCCGAAACCTTCGTTTAGGTCTAAATCGGCTTTGGATTGCTTTTCAAAATACTCTAATTGATTGATAAACAGGTTTTTATTAAAATTAATAGCCAATGGGCTTTCTTTGAGGTATTCGTACAATTGGGTTCTGAAAACGAGCGAATCGTTATCAAAATGCTCGAAGGTTTGCTCTAAAATTTCTTCTTGCAAAGGGCTTTGGTTAAAATAGGAATAAGCCAACAAAAAACTTTGGTTGAAGGCGGGGGGCTGGTCTTGAGGTGTTAAAAACCATTTTTCGGTCTTAGATTTTTTGTCTAATTGGCTAAATAATTGTACCGAAAAAAACAAAAGCGGCCCTTTAATCATTGTGCCATCAACAAACTTCCCTTGTACCATCGGATACCCCACGTAGAGGTCTTGGCTGCCTCGTTCTTCGTTGATAAAAGCAGCGGTTTTGGCTATTTTTTTAAGAACTTTGCTCAATTCATTGGCTTTTTCCATGCGGGGGTCCATGACCTCACAAAGCGGGATTTGTTCTTTTCGTGCAATTAATTGTTCAATAATTCCAAACGACGAAGTGCCATCGATAAAGTCTAGTTCGTGTAAATCCAAGAACTGTTCTTTGGGTAAAGTCAAGAGCATCAGCGACTTATTTCGAGCCGTAAGGTTATGAAGTCGTTTTAAGAATACTTTTAAAGTGGCTATTGTTGCAGACATGAAAAAAAAGGATTTGTGGCCAAGGTAACAAGTTAAGGTTATTTTTCGGGAATCTATACCATACAAAAATGGTTGTACTTTTAGATTAGGCTTAGATTTGACAACTTTTACTTAGATTTGATAACTTTTAAAAAGTTGTCAAATCTGATAAATTGCCAACAGCCATTAAACCCCCAAGTCCATGCCCCGTACCAAAATACAAGCCATATTTGGCTGTAAATGCCCCCGATGCCGTGAAGGTAGTTTGTTTGAAAACCCTCCTGTTTTGTATAAAAAATTTGGTAAGATGCCTGTTACTTGTAAGGTGTGCGGGCTTCGATTCGAGAAAGAACCTGGTTTTTTCTTTGGGGCAATGTATATCAGCTACTTTTTGTCGGTTGGCGTGGTGCTGGCTTTGGCGGTTTTGTTACGCTATTTTGGCGGCAATCCCGAGCCTGGGGTTTATGTATTGGCTTCGTTGTTGCCTCTGTTGTTGCTCTATCCTTTGATTTTTCAACAATCAAGGTCTATATATCTATACTTGATTAGGGGTTTAGAAGGCGGGTCTGATTTTTAGGATAGCATAACCAAAACCCATAGAGTAAAATGAGTAAAATCTTAATCTACCCACATGACTCCCAAACGCTGGATTTATAAACCTCTCCCCCAAACGCCAGAAGAAACCGCTACGATTGCCGCCCTTGCCAAGGCTGTTAATATCAATCCGTTTTTGGCCACCTTACTTTGGCAACGGGGCATTAGCGATTATGATGAGGCCAAGACTTTTTTTAGACCCGAACTCTCGCAATTGCACGACCCTTTTTTGATGAAAGATATGGATTTGGCCGTTGCAAGGCTGGAAGAGGCTTTTGGAAATGGCGAAAAGATTTTGATTTATGGCGACTACGACGTGGACGGCACAACCTCGGTGGCCACGTTCTACGGTTTTTTGTGTGGCTACTACGACCCCTCGCTCTTGGGTTTTTATATCCCCGACCGCTACAAAGAGGGCTATGGCGTGCAACAAACGGGTATAGATTTTGCAAAAGAAAACGGTTTTTCGTTGATTGTAACTTTGGACTGTGGCATAAAATCGGTGGAGTTGGTGGCTTATGCCAAAAGCCTAGACATTGACTTTATCATCTGCGACCACCACCGCCCAGGCCATGACCTGCCCCCCGCTGTGGCCGTATTGGACCCCAAGCGAGACGACTGCCTTTATCCCTTCAAAGAACTAACGGGTTGTGGCGTGGGTTTTAAGTTATTACAGGCTTTTTGTAGAAAAAATGGCATTGATGAGGTTTCAAAGGTGTTTCCGTATTTGGATTTGTTGGTAGTGAGCATCGCCGCCGACATTGTGCCTATCGTGGGCGAAAACCGTGTGATGTCTCATTTTGGCCTCAAAAAAATCAATGCTTCGCCCCGTACTGGCCTCAAAGCCTTGATGGAGATTGCCAGTTTGAAAGGAAAAATAGACATAACGGGCGTGGTTTTTGGCCTAAGCCCCCGCATCAATGCCGCAGGGAGAATCCGCCATGCCAACGATGCCGTAAATTTGCTTTTGGCCGAAAAAGAACAAGCCGCTTCCGACTTTGCCTATGAAATAAACAAACACAACACCGATCGTAAAGGCCATGACAGTCGCATAACGCAAGAGGCACTAACCATGATAGAAGAAGACGATGCCCTAAAAAACGCCAACAGCACGGTTTTGTTTAGAAACGACTGGCACAAGGGCGTAATTGGGATAGTGGCCAGCAGGTGTATAGAACAGTATCACAGGCCAACGATAATCCTGACAGAATCTAACGGCCATGCGGCAGGGTCGGCGAGGTCGGTGCCAGGGTTTGATGTTTATGACGCCATCGAAGCCTGTGCCGAACACCTCATTCAGTTTGGCGGGCATACTTTTGCGGCGGGCCTAACGCTAGAACTAGACCAAATAGAAAATTTTAGGAAGAAATTTGAAGAAGTGGTGTCGGGGAGTATCTTGCCTGAACAGCTTTCGCCAATGATTACGATAGACATGAAATTGCCACTGGGGCAAATTACAGAGAAATTTTTTAAGATTTTAGAACAAATGCAGCCCTTTGGCCCACAAAATATGACACCTACTTTTGTGGCCGAAAACGTACAACTGAAAGGAAACCCAAGAATATTAAAAGAAAAACATCTTAAACTAGACGTTTTTCAAGAAGGTTCGGCTGTGTTTGGTGCCATAGGTTTTGGCATGGCCGATTTTTATGAGCCTTTGCTGGCGGGCCAGTCTTTTGATATTTGTTATCAGATAGAAGTAAACGAGTTTAGAGGCGAGCGTAACCTACAATTGATGCTCAAAGACATTAAAGTAAAAGACGATTTTAGTGAGAGAT
>JAYWHL010000119.1:0-4265 GCA_043777715.1 Cytophagaceae bacterium
CGAAGAGAGGGGTATTATAATTTTCTACAAAGGTTGTGCCTCTCCGAGGCAAAGTATCAGAAAGTAATCTACGATTAAAATAACTTATTAAACACTGTATTTAGTTTGTAAGTAAGTGGGGGTTGGGACTTAACCCTGCCGCATTACTTGGGTCAATGCCTCCAAAAAACGCAATTAATTACTTGATGAATACTTTGTTTTTCAGCAAATCGTCCACATATTCTCGGGTATTGGCCAGTCTTGGCACTTTGTGTTGGCCGCCTAGTTTGCCTCTTTGTTTCATCCATTCATAAAAACTCCCCTCTGGCAAATAATGCAACAAAGGCGAACTAAGCACCATGTCTTTATAGCGTTTGGCGTCATAATCGGAGTTGATTTCTCTGAGGGTTTGGTCAAGGATTTGCCCAAAATATTCAAAATCATTGGGTTGATGCTTAAACTCAATGAGCCATTCGTGGCAACCTCTTTGGCCTGTGTTCATATAGGCAGGGGCTGCGGTATAGTTTTCTATTTGGGCGTTGGTGGCTTGGCAGGCTTTGGCAATGGCTTGTTCGGCATTTTCTATGATAAGCTCTTCGCCAAAAGCATTGATAAAAAGTTTGGTACGGCCAGAAATCTTGATTCGATATGGGTTTTTTGAAGTAAACTTTACGGTATCCCCAATCATATATCGCCACAAACCTGCATTGGTCGATATTATCATTGCATAGTTTTTGTGCAATTCTACTTCTCCTAAAACAAGGGTTTTAGGCCAAGATTTGTGGAGGTCTTCTAATGGTATAAATTCATAAAATATGCCATAGTCGAGCATCAGTAACATTTCGTCGGGGTTATCGGGATTATCTTGAATCCCAAAAAAACCTTCGGAAGCATTATAAATTTCAAAGAATTTTATGTCGTTTCCTGCAAAAATTTTATTCCTAAACAAACTCCGATACGGCTGAAAAGCCACTGCACCGTGCACAAAAATCTCAAAGTTTGGCCAAATTTCTCTGATGTTACTTTTGCCCGAAATTTCTAAGATTTTTTCTATCAAAACCAAACTCCAAGTAGGTACTCCCAAAATACTCGTTACGTTTTCTTGAATCGTTATTTCGGCCATTCGGGTTATTTTCTCTTCCCAAACGCTCATTAAGGCCGTTTCAATGTCTGGTGTACGGATATACTGGGCCCAAGGCGGGAGGTTTTTCATTACCACCGCCGACACATCGCCACAATTAATAAGGCTAGAATTGAATGGATTTTCGGACAAACTGCCCCCAACCGACACGCCTTTGCCGTCAAAAATGCGAGTATCGGGGCAATTTTCTATCACAAGTGTCATCAGGTCTTTGCCTCCTGTATAGTGGCATTCTTCGAGCGATTCTCTCGAAACGGGAATGTATTTGCTTCGGGCGTTGGTTGTGCCAGACGACTTGGCAAACCAGTTGATTGGCGAACTCCAGAGCAAAAATTGCTCGCCTCGCATGGTGCGTTCTATGTACGGAAAGAGGTCTTCGTAGGTAGAGATGGGTACTCTTTTTTGGAAAGTCGATAAATCTAAATGATTAGAATATTCATATTTTTTGCCCCATTCTGTGTTTTTGGCTGACGAGATAAGTTGCTTAAACTGTGTTTCTTGTGCTTGCATGGGGTCTTGCATAAACGCTTGGATTCGAGCCAATCGTCGTTTTAAGAGCCAAACTAAAGTATCGTTCAAAAGCAGCATAAGAGCATTGGTTTGAGGGAGATTCTAACAAACATACCTGTTTTTTTGCTTACTTCAAAGCATCAAACGCCCGATTGGGGTAGTCGGTAATGAGGCCGTCTGTCCCCATTTCTTTCACTTTTTTCATAGCATTGGGGTCGTTTACCGTCCACGGAATCACTTTTACGCCCAATTGATGGCATTCTTCAACCTTCGTTTTCGACAAAAAAATATAATAAGTACTAAAAATGTCGGGTTTGAAGCCCAGCTCTTCAATCGTTTTTTTGATACCCTTGCGTTCGGTCAAGGCCGAAATTGTGGTTTTTTGATAAACTTTGGCCTCTATTTGCTGTTTCCAATATTTAAGAACGTTAAAATCAAAACTTTGGAGCGTAATCCTTTGGGCTGGTACGTGTTTTAGTATTTCTTGATGTACCATGTCCGAAAATTCGGCCACGGTTTTGGGTTGAGAAATCCCGTATTCTTTTTCATCGCTTTTTATTTCAATGTTGTAAGCCACGGGTTTTAGGTTATGGTCTCGGCAATATTTTTCGGTAGCTTCTAGCACCTCGCTCAAAAGAGGCTTGTAAGTAGCTATTTTTTGTTGTTCTGGATATTTGGCATTGAGCCTCAAGCCCGTGTCGTAGCGTTTGATGTCGGTATATGCTAGGGTATAGAGATTAAGGGCTTTTTCATCAGATTTATTAACCATTCTTCCATCAGGAAATGTACTAAAATCTGAGTTAAAATAGGGTTCGTGGGATACCACTACTTGATGGTCTTTGCTGATACAAACGTCCATTTCGAGGGTACTAACGCCTAGCTCTAGGGCTTTCAGAAAGGCAGGGATAGTGTTTTCGGGCATGAGGCCACGGCAACCCCTATGGCCTTGAATATCAAAGGTTTGTGCTGAAATTTTCATGGTAAAAAGCAGAAATAAAAGCGTAATTTTTTTCATTTTTTTGATAATAAAGTGTAGCAACGATTACAACCAATTGTTTGCCCCAAAAAACCAATAACTAACATCGACATTATTTATTGACTCATGCCTATTTGTTCTAAAATACCCGAAAATTCAATCATCATGGGGGCTGTAATCAGGACTTTTTCTTGACTAAAAGGGTGTGTAAACGTTAATTCTTGGGCCTGCAATAGCATGGTTTTGAGGCCAAAGCGTTCTTCAAACATTTTGTTTTGCTTGCATTCGCCATGGGTTTTGTCGCCTATTAGATAATGCCTCATTTGAGCAAAATGCCTTCTTATTTGATGCGTTCGGCCTGTTTTTGGAAAAATTTCTGCCAACGAATACCTCGATGTTGGATACCGACTAACGGCAATGGGCAATTCTATTTTTTGCAAACATCGATAATGGGTCAGGGCTGGTTTTTCGATGCCATTTTCGTTTTCGAGGGGGCGGTCAATACTCCCCTCGTCAGGCAAAAAACCTCTTACTAAGGCGATATATTTTTTATGACATTCCTGATTTTCAAATTGTTTTTTCATGGCTTGGTCGGCTTCTTTGGTTAGGGCAAATAGCAAAACCCCAGCCGTTTTTCGGTCTATTCTATGGCACGGGCTTACCCATTGGCCCAGTTGGTCTCTTAATAACTGAAGTGCAAAAACGCTTTCTTCGGCGGCAATGGCCGAGCGATGCACCAACAAATTATGGGGCTTATTAATGGCCACAAGGTGTTGGTCTTGATAAAGTATTTGCAGTAAAGGCTTGGCCATTTTAAAGAGAAAATCTTTTGGTTTGGGGGTTAAAATCTAAGCTGCAAATTTAGTTTAAAGTAAAGTTCTCCATCTTTTTCTAAGTAGAGTTTCCCAAAGCGGTGTCGTGTCGTTGATGGTGTGTCTAACTTGATATTTTCAAACAAATAGTTTTTTAAGTTATCCAACTCAATGATGTGAAAACCCACACAATCTCCGTTGTTTTTCATTACAATTGTTCCGTTTACTTCGTAAGAACCATTCCATTTTGTGCCAGCGAAAAACCCCAATAAAATATCTACCAAGAGTTTTTTGATTTTACTTGTCAATAATATTTTTCGGTCTTCGTCTTCTGAATCTTCCAATAGCTTTTCAGTAATTTCAGCTAAAGAAGTTATCCTTTCTTTATAGAAAAGTAACAAAATTTGACCGATTATTTTTGGCATTTCACTATCCACCATTTTCAAATTGAAGTCCATTGTATCCCTTTCAGCACCAATATATTCAAACGTTCCGCCTAATGCTTCGATTCTTTGCAATCTGTCTTTGAGTTTTGTTGCGGTATCGATGGCGTTTACTTCGTCGATATAAGATTTATTTACGCCATTGATTTTAAAAATAAAGTTAGTGTTTCCCGAAGCATTTAGTAATGTCGGCTTACTTCCCAAATATGATTTTATGCCAAAACCTTCGTTCTCTTTTTGGATAAAGTTATTTTCAATATCTAATAAAATGTCGGCCTTTTGATTACTATTTCCACCTTTTATGACATTGAACCCTAATTTATCTTGAATTATATTAAATTCGGGTATCTCAAATGTTTGTGAACTGTCTTTTATAATTTAGCAAATAGTCATCAAGACTGTCA
>JAYWHL010000120.1:0-4262 GCA_043777715.1 Cytophagaceae bacterium
TTTTATAAATCAAACACAAGTTTTAGGCTAATTATTGTGTTTTGTATGGCCTTTTGGCTTTAACCTTTTGGCCTTTCTGAGTGCTGAACAATTTTACAAAATATAGCATAACACAGAGATTTGTCTAAGAATATTGCTTTCGCAAAGGTGGTTGGTGAGCCACCAACCACGGAAAGACTTCCTTAATTCCGTATAAATCGTAGTTGAACCACCAATGATTAAACGCTTTCTTTGCCCAATTTACTGTGATTACGGCTATACCCAAAATAAATGGCAACGCCCAAAATACACCAATACACAAACCGTTCCCAGTTGGTGGCGCCCATTTGGGTCATTAAATAGAGGTTGATTAATAACCCAAGCACAGGAATCAACGAAAGATTGTATTTGAAACTAAAGAATGAAATGCCAGTCCAAATCAAGAAAAACCCTGTCATCAGTAGGGCATTGCCAAATTCTTCTCCGTTTTGGATATTTGTAAAAAGCCAGTCATAAAATGTTGGTACTTTTAGATATACACCAACCAGGGTTATGATTAATATTGCTCCTGTGATGTACTTGGCGTTGATATATGGAATTTTGAATTTAGATTTTTTCTGATTTTCAGGGTCTAAATCCAGCACCAAAACGCCTCCGCAAACCAATAAAAAAGCAAAAAGTGTTCCTATACTGCTTAGATTAATTACCTCTTCGAGATTGGCAAATAGGGCAGGAATCCCCACCAACACGCCCGTCATAATGGTCGAAAACGAAGGGGTTTTATATTTGGGGTGCACCCTTGCAAAAGCCTTGGGCAAGAGGCCGTCTCGGGCCATGGTCATCCAAATACGGGGTTGGCCTAGTTGATATACCAACAAAGCACTCGTCAGGGCAATTACCGCACTGGCAGCCACAATACCCGCCACGCCATTTAGGCCAACCGAATGAAACATATAGGCTAGGGGGTCTTCTATGCCTCCCAGTTGGTTGTATGGCACAATCCCTGTGAGTATCAGCGTAACCAACACATACAAAACCGTGCATACCAACAGGGCATACATCATGGCTTTTGGAATATCTCGTTGGGGATTTTTGCATTCTTCGGCGGTGGTAGAAATAGAATCAAAACCGATGTAAGCAAAACACACCGCCGCCACGCTTTTAAGCACGCCACTCATGCCGTTGGGGGCAAAGGGCGTCCAGTTTTCTACTTTTACATAAAAAGCACCAACCCCCACCACAAGCACAATAACGCCTAGTTTGAGCATGACCAAAATATTATTGGTATTCTTGGTTTCTTTAATACCGATATACACCAAATACGTGATTAGTACCGTGATAAGCAAGGCTGGAAGATTGGCAATAAAATGAAACCCAAAAAGCTGCGGGGCGGTTTGCCAAGCGTTATAACTTTCTCGGAGATTAACCGAAAGGCTTTCTAGGCTTTGGCCACTGGCAAGGGCGGTACTGGCATTGTCAAAACCCCGTGAGGCAGAAAGGTAATCCATCGTAAGGTATTCGGGAATATGCAGCCCTAGGCCCTCTAACAAATCAACAAAGTATTTAGACCAAGAAATGGCCACGGCAACATTAGAAATAGCGTATTCTAAGAGCAGATTCCAACCTAAAATCCAAGCAACAATTTCGCCAAAACTGGTGTAGGCATACGTATAGGCACTACCCGAAATAGGCACCGTGGCCGCAAAACGGGCATAACAAAAGGCCGTAAACATACACGAAATGGCCGTAAACACAAACAACAACGACACCGCCGGCCCACCATTGGCACTGGCTTGCCCAATGGCCGAAAATATACTTGCCCCAATAATGGCCGCAATGCCCAAAAAGGTTAAATCCTTGACACCCAAATCTTTGATAAGCCCACCGTGGCCATCGCTAATTTCGCTAGTTTTGAGGTCAGCCAGAATTTGGTCGATTGATTTTTTACGGAAAAGAGAATTGTTAGGCATTGTGGATAGAGGTTGAGGAAGGTAAAAAGCCTTTGATATGGTGTGCAATTTACTAATTTTCAACCATGTTTTGTGTGCCACAAAACAAATTATGCATACGGGTTTGTGAGTGGTATATTAGAGGAAAAAACAAATAAGGTTTGTATATTTACCCTGATTAATAAAAAAGATATTCAAACACGACAGCTCATAAATAATTTACGCTATCATAAAGACAGTTGCAATACCGCAAAACAATACCTACAACTTGGCTATTCCCAATAATTATATTGGCAAAAAAATTGAGATTTTGTTTTATGCCCTTGAAGAACTGGCAGAACAAAATACCGATCTCCCTAAAATAAAACTTTCTGATAAGTACAAAGGAATTATTAGCAAAGAACAAGGGCAAGACCTAAACAACCACATCAAACAAATGCGTAGCGAATGGAACAATAAGTAAGTGAGCATAAGTTTTGCGGTATTTTTATTTTTTGTAAGGTGCTTAAAATCAATCAATTGAAAATTAACTTCAAAAAAAGAACACCGCATAATTTTTGATTACCTACTTAGAAGGATTGAAAGATACATTTGCTATTTTTTTTGACCAATGCAATGGAAATAATGTTGGCATCAACAATGGCACTGCAAACAACTACGACACCCGAGAACTGCAACACAAACTAGATAAGGCATTGTTAGAAAACGAGAAGTTGAACCTGAAAGTAGAAAAGGCGGAATTAGAAGCAAAATATTGGAGAGAGAAGGCAGGAGGCATTTAATCTGTCATAATTTTGTATTTTTGACAAGTTATAAAAGCACAAAAAACGAATACCATTATTATAGAACCCAGTACAAAGTTAGACTATCAACTTTTTGTTGATTTAGCAAAACGGCTCAAAGTTAGTTTTAGAGAGGAAAAAACAATGAAGAGAAGAAGCAATAAAGAAGCCGATTTCTTTGCTTTGGCTGGTAGTTTTGACCTCCCCGAAACAAGTGATGAGCTAATTGAAATTATTGACAGAGATTAGACAACTTTTAAAGAACTATAGTGTACACAGATTTATAAAATACCTAAAATCCTTTCAAGTCCCCCTCTCTTTTGGAGAGAGGGCAGGCGAAAAGAGCTATTCTTTGACTAAAATCTGCCTTTTTGCCTCATCCCAACCCTTCTCCAAAAGGAGAAGGACTTTTAACCAAATCTGTGTAGATACCGTAGCTTTTAAAAAATTGTCTAATCTAGTTGGTCTCGTCAAGAAACCACTTCTTGATTATCGAACTGCAACTTTACCAAGTTAGCATAAATTCCGTTTTCTTGCAATATTAGTTCGTCATGGCTACCTACTTCGGCAATTTCGCCCTCTCGCATTACATAAATTTTATCTACGTTGCGTATCGTAGCCAAACGGTGGGCAATGATAATGGTCGTGCGGTTTTGCATTAGGCCATCAAGGGCATCTTGTACTAATCTTTCAGATTCAGAATCAAGGGCGGAGGTGGCTTCGTCTAATATCAAAATTTTTGGGTCTTTCAAAATAGCCCTAGCAATGGCAATGCGTTGGCGTTGGCCTCCTGATAGTTTTATGCCCCGCTCGCCCACTAGGGTTTCTAGTTTTTCGGGGAATGAGTTTATAAATTCTAGGGCATTGGCTTTGCGAGCGGCTTCTTCAATTTCGGCAAGGCTGGCGGTGGGTTTGCCGTACGCAATGTTTTCACGGATAGAACCGCCAAACAGCATTACCTCCTGTGGGACAATGGCTATGTTTTGTCTGAAATCGCTGATGTCGTAAGTACTAATGGCTTGGTTATTTACCAAAATCTGCCCTGCACTGGGTTCATAATATCGCATCAACAATTGCACCACGGTAGATTTCCCCGTACCCGACGGCCCCACCAAAGCTATTTTTTGGCCTGTGTTTACAGTCAGACTAATGTCTTTGAGTACCTGAATATCAGCCCTTGATGGATACGAAAAGGCTAGGTTTTTAAACTCAATATTTGCTCCAATGCTTGCCATCAAAGGTTTTTCGGTATTTTGTTTAGGCTTTGGTGCTAGTTCTACTTCAGACGGTTCGTTTAATATTTCGAGTACTCGCTCCGAGGCCCCCATTGTTTTTTGAAGTTGGGCATACATATCGCCCAAGCCCCCCACCGAGCCACCAATAAAGGCGGTATAAAACAAAAATTTTAATAAATCGGCCAAAATCATATCGCCACTGGCCACCAAGCCTGCCCCAAACCAAACCACGCCCACAATAGCCCCAAACAAAGCAAAAATAATAAACGATACAAATGCCCCCCGATATGTAGCCGTTTTGAGGGCATTGCTCAACA
>JAYWHL010000121.1:0-12113 GCA_043777715.1 Cytophagaceae bacterium
TTGGGTAATTGTTTCCGTTTGTGGATTGTAAACTAAAACTTTTGCACCAATTTTAGCCAAAATCCTTTGAATAATTGTTTTCTGAAAATAGGTATCGTAAATATGTTGAGGTAATGCTAAATATAAAACACGGTCTGGTTCCAGCATTTCCAAGGCTACATAATAATCTGTGAATTGCCCTACCGCTTTATGTAACTCGTTTACAGTTGATGGCCCTACAAAGCTTTTAATTTCAACTGCTATTTTTGCCCATTCTTATCTGCTGCAATCAAAGGTTCAGCGGCTAAATCTATTTCAAAATCTACATCTTCAACAGAAATTTGATAAGGATCGGCAGTAATATTCCAGCCCTCTTTGATAAGAGCATTTTTAGCTTGAAAATGATAATAATCTCTTGCCATTATTAGTATTTTGATGCCGTTTTAATCGCTTCCTTGATTCTTAGATACGTTCCACAACGACATATATTTCCACTCATGGCATTGTCAATATCTTCATCGCTTGGCTTGGGATTGCTTTTGAGCAAGGCTGATGCCGACATGATTTGTCCAGTTTGGCAATATCCACATTGTGCCACGTCGTGTTCGAGCCATGCTTTTTGTACGGGGTGTGTTCCGTTTTCTGATAAACCCTCAATCGTAGTAATGGCTGATTTGCCCACTGCCGAAACAGGAATACTGCACGAACGAACGGCAGTACCGTCTAAATGGACAGTGCAAGCCCCGCATTGAGCCATGCCACAGCCGTATTTTGTGCCAGGCAGATTCAAATGGTCACGCAATACCCACAGCATTGGGGTTGAGGGGTCTATGTCCACCGCTCGGTTTTTTCCGTTTATTTTTAGATTATATTTTGCCATGATTTTATTAGAATTAAAATTGTATCAAATGTATGTGAAAAAATCAATAAAAATTAATGTTTTTCAAATGAAATAATGTGAGAATTAAGTAAGAGGTACTTACCATCTTTTATTAAAAGTTTTCATCATATTGACAACTTTGCCAAAATTTTTAAAACATTTCAGTATAATGCAAACCCTTCTAACCATTTAACTCTTCTCCAATTCATCTATAAACGGCCGATTATATAGTCGTTTGCCCGTGGTTTTTTAGAATGTATTTGCCAAAGCCACATAGGCAGAGGGTTGGCAGGATCGCCCATGCCTGCCAACCCGACCATATTTTTTACTTTACAAGGAATATGTTTTATACGTTTTACTGCAAAATTTAATTAAAATATATAAATTACAACATAAAAACATATTTTACTGCAAAATAGCCTTATGACATACATTGGATACGCTTGGTTGAAATCAACCTTACTAATAAAATCAGAACCTTTATTAACAATATGTTTGCAAGGGCGAGAAAATAAAACGATTGTTAATGATGATGGTATCGAAGAGAGATATTTTGGACTAAAATATGTACCTGATGGTATTCTCATGGAGCATTTGGAATTTGCCTTAAAATATGAAACATTAAATTTGAGTTTACTTGCTCGAATATTTCAAAAAATACCGCTTCCAGACCTTATTGAAACCATAAAACAAAAGCCCAATAGTATTTATATGAGAAAAATAGGATTCTTGTTTGAGTTTTTGACACAACAAACACTCAATTTGGATTTTGCTACTGGAGGTAATTATGTTCCCATTTTAGATGAGTCCAAATATATTACAGGCAAAATTATCAATAGTGAAAAATGGAGAGTTAAAAATAATCTATTGGGTTTTTCGAACTTTTGTCCTGTAATATTCAAAACTCAAACTGTTCAATCGGCTTTGGATTTAGATATTTCAAAATCTTTATTAGGGTTTCAAAATAAATATAGCCAATCAGTATTTCGCAGAGCATTCGGATATTTATATACCAAAGAAACTAAGTCGTCTTTTGAAATAGAGCATGAAAAGCCCAGTCAGAATAAAATGGAAAGGTTTGTTGCCTTATTAACGAAGGCTGGCTTAGAAAATGAAAGCCTATTTTTAACAGAAAAAGCCCTAACTGACAAGCAAAACAAAATTGTTGATTCCAGATTTGCTGCTAACGGATGGCGAGATTTTCAAAATTATATTGGAGAAACTTTACCCGACCATTCACAACTTGTACATTATGTTTGTCCACCACCAGAAATGGTAAAATCTATGATGGAGAATTTGAACAGTTGTTTTCAAAAATGTAAAGAAAATAATGCTCTTATTTTAGCAACGATTGTAGCTTTTGGTTTCGTTTTTATTCATCCTTTCGATGATGGAAATGGGCGATTACACAGATACTTGATACATGATGTTTTGGTAAGAAAAAAGGCCGTATCGTCAGGTGCAATTATTCCAATATCAGCACAAATGCTTGAAAATATTGAAGAATATGATCGAATTTTGGAAGCCTATTCTAAACCACTCTTAAGTTTTATAAAATTTAGTTTAGATATTCAAGGTGAACTTACCATTCAAAATCCTTCCGAAACAACGGCTTATTTTAAGTATCCTAATCTGACGATTCAATGTGAATACCTTTTCAATACAACCGTGGCAGCCATCGCTAAAATTGAAAATGAGTTAGACTATCTGAATAAATATGATTTGCTGAAAAGAGCTATTAATAATCACTTAGACTTACCTGATAAACTTCTTAATAATCTCATTATTTTTATTCACCAAAACCAAGGTGTTTTATCTAAAAATAAACGAAAACAATTTGAAAAACTGACCGATAGTGAAATAGAATTGGTAGAAAAAATGTATGATGATGTATTTTTAAAAGCCTAAAATTAATCTTTTTCAGCTACCTCCATCAGCCGACTAATTTCCTCCAGCAACGCCCTCAAATCTCCCAAAGTCGTCAAAGGATTCATTAACGAAACTCGCAGATAAGTTCGTTCGTTGAGGGCAGTTTGGACGATATAAAATTTACCTTCCTCTAATAATTTCTGTCTAATCAATTGAATTTCAGCATCTTGTTTGTTTTTTAATCGAAAACACACAATGTTGCATTCTGGACTAATGCCTAGTTCAAAATCTTGATGAGCCTCAATCATCTCGCCAAATTGCTTTCCTAAATCATAAAGATAATCAACGTGTTCTTCGAGGAGTTTTTCGCCATGCGTTTTCAAGATTGAATATACCTTTACGCTCATCATCAGTTTAGTACACTCAAAAGTACGTTTGCCAGAATTAAACCAATCTTGCGAGGTCTGATTTGCCCAAAGATATTGTGCTTTTTGTTGAAAAGTATGATACGAATCGTCATTTTCCTTAAAAATCAAAGCCGTTACCAAAGCGGGCGTCAAAAGCATTTTGTGCCAATCAATTACAACAGAATCGGCTAAGTCTATTCCCTTGACTTTATGTTTGTATTTTTCCGAGAAAATAACCGCTCCACCATGGGCGCCATCAACGTGAAACCAAAGATTTTTTTCTTGGGAAAATCTTCCAATTTCCTCCAAATTATCGTAAGAACCCGTAGAGGTTGAACACGAAGAGCCAATAATGGCAATTACTTGAAAGCCTTTACCTACGGCATCTTGATAGTATTTTTCTAATAATTCTGTTCTCATTTGAAAGGCTTCATTCGTTGGAATTTTGATAATTCCTTCGCTTCCCATGCCCATAATTCGGGCGGCACGGTCTATACAATAATGGGCTTCCGCTGATACCATAACCGCTAATTTCCCATCATTTCCTTGTTCCCAAACGTCGTTAGTATCCTTTTTTGCACGAGCCGCCAACAAGGCTGTGAGGTTTGCTAAAGTGCCGCCAGAGGTTAATATTCCGCCCGATTTTTCGTCAAATCCAATTCGCTTTGCCATCAAATCCGTTACGATTTTTTCTAATGGATTCGACACCAAGCCCATTTCATAAACCGCCATGCCGTTGTTCAAAAGGGCAGTGAGCAAACTTGCAGTGGCGGCAATTGGAGCAATTACCCCCACCTGATGCCCCATGTAGCGAGGATTGTGCAAATGGGTAGATTTTTCGATTACTTTCTTGAAGAAATCAGTCGGATTTTCATTAGCGTCTTCTGCAAAATCGGCCTCCCAAAAAGCTAGATTTTCATCGGGAGATTGGAACGGAATCGCCTGACCCTCACGGTTTTGAGAAGCTGAAAGATAGTCCGCCAGTAAGTCCACCATTTGATGAGCTTGCTCACGGAAGTTATCTGGGGAGAAGGCTTTTTGTATAGTTGTCATTATGTTTCTGCCTAATTTTTTTGTACTTATTTTATCCTTCTAAATTCTTTGCTAAAAGCATAAGTAAGGCCCACATTCCACATAAAATCTTTGTTACCAGCAATGTTAGAATTTATCGTTTTGTTAATGCTGGCTTGTAGGCTAAAGGGTGTTTTTTTGTTTGATAATATACCCGTAGCGGTATAATATTGACCAGTAGTGTTGTCGGTATTTAAGAAATAAAGCATTGGAATAAAAGTAAATTGAGTATCTCCTCTCAATTTTAGATTAGAAATAAACGTATTCAAAAACAATACACGGGTGTTTTGTGGTCCATGCTTTTGAAGCCCAACGCCTTGTAAATACATAGCCCCTATGCTCCAATTTGGCCTTATTTTATAATTTGGGGCTACTTCAAAGGCCGCAAATCGCAGCATTTCAGTAATTTCTGTACTCGTACCGTTATCTGTAATGGTGCGTCTTACATAACTAAAAGCGGGGTGTGTGCCTACTCTAAAGCTCAATTTTTGTTCATTGCCCAAACGATACCGTAACCAAAATAAAAACCCACCTTTTGTTGCGTTTGGAACAAGCCGAATGTCTGGCTCAAAACTAAGATTTTTTTTTCGCCAAGATAAATTAACGATAACAGTGGGACTATTCAACGAAAACGTTGGGATAATGGCAAAACCGTTGTTGGTAGCGGTTATAGAACCAGAAAATTGTGTAGAAACACTTGAACTATCTGTTTTTTGGGAAAATACAGACAAAGAAAATTGCAGAAAGTAGAGTAGAAGACCTAATCTAAAAGAAATTAGTTTGATTTTTGTCATGCTTAGAAGTGGTGGGGCAGTGCCTGAAAGGAAAGCGTAGGAATGCAAAATTGCAAAAGGGGCGACTTATTTATCAGTAAATTTCAATCCAAAACTTACGATTTTTGAGCCATTAGTCTATTGCCTGATAAGCCAGAGCATAGTTTTTCATTTGTTTAACCATTGAAGCAAGGCCATTTGAGCGAGTTTGAGCCAAATGTTGTTGCAAACCCACTTTATCCAAGAAATACAAATTGGCTTTAGCAATCTCTTGTGGCGAATGCCCAGACAATACCCTAATGAGCATATTTACTAGCCCCTTAACGATAACGGCCTCGGAATCAGCATCAAAAATCAGGGTTTGGCCTTCTTTTCTAGCATTAAGCCATACCCTGCTTTGGCAACCTTTGATAATATTATCTTCGGTTTTTTGGTTTTCGGGCAAGCCTTTTAGCTTTTTACCCATATCAATTATGTATTCGTATTTGTCGCCCCAATCATCAAAAAGTTCAAATTCTTCAATGATTTCATCTTGTATTTGGTCGATTGTCATTTTTGTAGCTTTAGGCTTCAAGCAATAGGCTCTAGGCTTTTTATCTGATTATTTATACTAATATGCTCAAACGAACTGAGTAATGGATATTTTTACAAATTGCTTTCGCAAAGTTGGTTGGTGAGCCTTTTCCGTGGTTGGTGGCTCACCAAACACCTTTGCGAAAGCAATATTCTTGGACAAATCTCTGTGTTAGGGTATGTTTTGTAAAATTGTCCAGCACTCAGCAAACGAAAATGTTTTTTATATAATATGCTGAACCACAGTGTATTGTCAATAACCAATTTCAGTTGTGTATATTCCTCATTTGGAGGCTAGAGGGCCAACATTCTCTTAACTCGCTCTATGCCAGTTACTAATCTATCAATTTCTTCGGTAGTGTTATACATCGCAAACGATGCCCTAGTCGTACCCAATAGTCCAAAACGTTGCATGAGGGGTTGGGTGCAATGATGCCCCGTACGCACTGCAACGCCCTGTTGGTCTAAGATTATCCCAATATCTTGATGATGGATTCCTTCCATTACAAACGAAATAACCGAAATTTTTTCTTTGGCTTGGCCAACAATTCTTAGGCCGTCAATGGTAGAAAGCCGTTCGGTGGCATATTGCAAGAGATAATCTTCATAAGCTGCGATATTGGCTTTACCATATTTTGCAATATAATCTAAGGCTGTTTTTAAGGCCACAACATCGGCAATGTTGGGCGTACCTGCTTCAAATTTATAAGGCAGTTCGTTGTAGGTAGTTTTCTCAAAGGTAACGTCTTTTATCATCTCCCCGCCTCCCATGTAGGGCGGCATGGCATTGAGGATTTCTTTCTTGCCATACAAAATACCAATGCCTGTTGGGCCGTATAATTTATGAGCCGAAAACGTATAAAAATCACAGTCAAGTGCCTGAACATCAATGTTTAAGTGGCTTGTTGCTTGGGCACCATCTATCAATACTTTTGCCCCAAAGCTATGGGCTAAATCTATGATTTGTTTTACGGGATTAATCGTTCCGAGGGAGTTAGAAACATGGTTTACCGACACCAACTTCACTTTTTCGGACAATAGTTTTTGATAGACTTCCATATCTAAATCGCCATTATCTAGCACAGGAATTATTTTTAGAGCAATGCCTTTTTCTTCACAAAGCATTTGCCAAGGCACTATGTTGGAGTGATGTTCTAGGCCAGAGATAATGATTTCGTCGCCTGTGTTAATAAATTTTCGGCCAAAACTACTAGCCACCAAGTTGATGCCTTGGGTTGTACCAGAGGTAAAGATGATTTCTTCGATAGACTGGGCGTTCAAAAAATCTCTGATGGCCAGTCTCGATGCTTCAAAGTCGGCGGTAGCTCTCTCGGCAAGGGTGTGAATACCTCTATGGATATTGGCATTATCTTGCTCGTAATACTTTGTAATACAGTCTATTACGGGCTTTGGTTTTTGGGTGGTGGCGGCATTATCAAAATAAACCAATTTCTTGCCATTAATACTTTGGTCAAGAATCGGAAAATCTTCTCTTATTTGATTAACTGGAAATGTATTGGGATTCATGTGGTTTTTCGTTTTACGACAGACAAGTATTAAATTTCGCTCGCAATTTGAGCAATGCTCATGGTCAAAATATTTTCAAGGTGTTGTCTAATATTCTTTTCTTTGGTTGAGACATCATCTTTAATCGAAATAATGTGCGGTTTTATGTCAAGTGGAATACTTGCGTCTTGATTGTTTTTAAGCAAGGTCTCTTTGTACTCTAAAAAAGCTCCAATGGCTATAACACTATCGTCATAACCGTAGTGATGAAGTGTAAGCCCTAATTCATATTTTTTATGGTCAAAAAGTTCTATTTTGAATTTGAAAAAAGCTCTTGGTAACGTCCTGTTAAAGTAGTAATTATGTTTTTTTGCATAATTAACAATTTGCTCATGGTAAAAATACTGTTTTGGTATGTCCGAGGGACTACTACTATCAATATTAAATTTAACACTATCATCAAAATCAGCGACTAGTTTATCTTTGTATTCATTGAGAAATTTATTACAATACTCAAAGATTTGCAAACGCCTTTCTACGAGCGTATCTTCATATAACTTTTGATTTTCTTTTTGTTTGTTTAACAGTTTTTGCTTGAAAATGTTGGTTACTTCCGTTAGCGTGGTATTGCCTACTTCTTTAATATTTAGGGCTTCTTCAATATTTCTTTTTTGTATTTCAGCAAAATAAGTTACTAGTTTTTGTGGTTGGTTATTATCTGCGTCTTCTAAGGCTTGAATATATTTTGCCTTAGCTTCTTCCCTTAAAACAGTAATGGGGAATAAATTATTTTTGATAAGAATCAAACTAGCTATGAGTCTAACAACTCTGCCGTTACCATCTTGGAATGGATGAATCGTAGTAAAAGCATGATGTACCCAAGTGGCTATGATTAATGGATTTATCTTTCGGTCAGACAGGTCGTTATAAATTTCGATTAACCTATCCATCTCTGCATCAACGTGTTCGGGCGGGCAATACAAGATCGTAGTTCCATCTTCCCGTGTTGGATTATTCTCTCGTTCTTTAAACCTGCCTTTTATTAGAGGTATTTGAGTTTTATATCCAAATTGGTCTCTGCCTTCTGTAAATTCTTGATGTCTTGTTGTTAGTTGGTGTAATTCACATATAAAACCTTTCGTGAGAGGTCTTTGTTCTTTTACAACATCAAAAATAAAATCAACGGCCTCAAGATGGTCTTTTAAATGGTTGAATAATGTTTGTTTGGGAATATTTGTATCTCCATGACTAACCAAAGACGATATAAATCCCTCGTTAATAAGGGTTTCGGTTACGCCTTTATCAATATCATACATTCGTTCAACAATGCCAGTTTCGATAGCATGTCTTCGTTTAAGTTTGTCGACAAACGTTGCATATTCTTTGGAGTTTGCTTGTAAAATTTCTCTACGTGCAAACCAAGAAGGAGAAATTTCATCTAACAAGGACGTGTCGAGCGAAGTCCAATGGTTTGGAAAAGAAATGTAGGCCCATAATCTATTGATGTGCATCGGATTATATTTCAGCAAAATATTATAGCAAAAGCAACTTCATTTTCATACGTTAATTTTTCAACTTTACCCACTTATTTTCTCTTCAATCAGTCCTTTTAGATAATCTTTGATGGCTGGGATTTTCATTTTTTCGATAACGTCCGTAGCAAATGCAAACATCAAAAGGGCTTTGGCGGCATCTGTCGGTATGCCACGACTACGGAGATAAAACAGGGCTTCGTCATTGAGTTGGCCTGTGGTGGTGCCGTGCGAGCATTTTACGTCATCGGCCCAAATCTCTAGTTGAGGTTTGGTGTTCATGGTGGCATCTGTGGAGGCCAAAACGTTTTTACAACTCTGAAAGGCGTTGGTTTTTTGGGCGTCTTCTCTCACAAAAATTTTACCATTAAACACCCCCGTCGATTTGTCTTTCAAGATACCTTTATACAATTCGTTAGAAACAGAGTTTGGTTTGGCATGATCCACAACCGTATGATTATCAATATGTTGCTTGCCGTTGGGCATATACAAACCATACATATTGGCTTCGCAGAATTGGCCGTCAATTTTGATATTGAGGTTGTTGCGTACAAAGCCACCGTTGGCCGTTACGGTGTTGGCCGTAAACACACTTTTATCGGATTGATGCACTTGAGTTGTACCAATGTGATAGGCTTTGTCGCTTTCGTTTTGAACTTTGTAATACTCTACGTTGGCACTTTGGCCTAAACTAATTTCAGTTACGATGTTCGTAAACGAAGCATTTTCGCCCAAACTGCGGAAGGCTTCAGCCACTTTTACTTCGGCATTTTGGCCTACAATGATAAGGTTTCTTGGCTGTGCCGCTACGTTTTCGGTACGGGTATCAACAATAAAACGTAGGATAACGGGCATTTTTACAACGGCATGGTCAGGCACGTGGATAAACACACCCTGACTAGCAAAGGCGGTGTTTAATGCTGTAAAAGCGTTGTCGGAATAGTCGGCATATTTTGCAAAATGGGCGTTTACCAAATCGGGAAACTGCTTATTGGCATCGTTAAAATTCATTAATTGAAGCTCCGATTCAGGGCTTACAATTTCTGACAGTTCGGGGTGAAACACGCCATTCACAAAATACAAAATGTTGCCTTCTAGGTTTGGAATCTGTAAGTCGGCGAGGTCTTGTTGGCTTAAACTAAAAGCGGCATCGAAGTTAAAGGCTTCATTAATAAGGCTTTTAACGTTAGAATATTTCCATTCTTCATGCCGAATGGTCGGAAATCCTAGTTTTTCAAACTGCCCAATGGCTGCCTTTCTTGTTTGATGAAAATCACTTTTGGCTTCGCCATTCATACGCTCTTGGGCGGTATTAAAATCGGCTACCAATTGTTTTTTTAAGTCTTTATGGTCAGTTGTCATCTTTCTTTAATATTTTTATACTGCCTCCAAGGCATCTACTTCATTCTTTATCCAGTCATAGCCTTTTTCTTCAAGTTCTAAGGCCAATTCTTTTGTTCCTGATTTTACGATACGGCCTTTGTAGAGTACATGAACATAGTCGGGTACGATATAATCGAGCAAACGTTGATAGTGCGTAACCACAATCGTGGCATTATCTGGGCGTTTGAGGGTATTTACGCCTTCGGCCACAATCCTGAGGGCATCAATGTCGAGGCCAGAGTCGGTTTCGTCCAGTATGGCTAATTTTGGGGCAAGCATTGCCATCTGAAAAATCTCATTTCGTTTTTTCTCTCCACCCGAAAATCCTTCGTTCAAGGCACGGCTCAACAAACTTTGGTCTATGTTTACGAGTGCCATTTTTAGTTTCATCATTTTCAAAAACTGCACAGCGTCCATGGGGTCTTCGCCACGATATTTCCTAATTTCGTTAATGGCTGTTTTTAGAAAATTTGTTGTTGATACCCCTGGAATCTCTACTGGATATTGAAAAGCCAAAAATATACCTTCGGCGGCTCGTTCTTCGGCGGCAAGTTCTAGGAGGTCTTTGCCCATAAACGTTACGCTACCTTCGGTTACTTCGTAGTCCTCTCGGCCAGCCAAAACCGATGCTAAAGTACTTTTGCCAGAGCCGTTTGGCCCCATGATGGCATGAACTTCGCCTGCTTTAATTTCAAGGTTTATGCCTCTTAATATTTGTTTTTCGCCAATTGAGGCTTGTAAATTACTGATGGAAAGCATTTTGTGTGGTGATAAAATTAGAATTAGCGATTGCTGTGCTAATGTTTTATGGTTTGAAGTTTGGAATTTAAGAATAGTATGCCCTAAAATTCACGCAAAATTAACCAAATTATAATGGAATAACTCTAAATAAGGAGTATTTGTTCCTTATTTAGAGTTATCGTAATGTTCTTGCTGTTTTTGGGGATTTATTTGATTTTCAATTTGATAATCAAATACTGCATGTATCCGAATGTTAATATATTTTTCTTTGCTATTATGTTAATATGTTAAAATAATTTTCTAACGCATCAACATTAATGCCATTTAGGGGTATAAAGAATTAGGGGTATAAAGAAAAGGAAGCATTGGAACTTGTCGAGAATTATAATTTGGTTTTATTGTCTAATTCTTTGTGATATGAAAGTAATTGTTCAATAATTTTTGTCAGTCTCCGCTTGTCGCAAATACAAAGTTGGCAGAAGTTATTTTATGCCTAATTCATAATAAACAGTTACAAGTAAATTCAAAATCAGTCTGAAAGATATGGCTCCTAAAAAACAACATACCATTGATTTGACGTAGTTTATTATTTTTTGCTCTCCAAAAAATTGTCCTATTGCCCAAAAAATATAAATATTTCCTGTATAAAAGCCAATTTCACTAAATAATTTGACTTTAAACAAAGAGCCAAGTAAGGAAAAAAAGGCTATGATTAGTAATACTTGTCCTATGGAATAGCATAATATAACTATGATTTCATAAATGTTATAACTATGTTTTCTAAAAAATACCTTTATCCATAATGCAATCAAAAATCCAATCATAAGTGAAGTATAACCAATATGATTATTCATCCAATTACTAATCATCTTTTCTGCTGAATACTGGTCGATACTCGCTTGATTTAAGCTGAAAAATTGCCATTCTTTATGAAAAAAATGGAAATTAAGCGTGAATATTGTCGCAGAAAATATTAGAAAAATGATGGGTTTAGTAGCTTTGCCTCTGTCCTCGAATATAAAATTTCTTATAAATTTGCCTGGACTGACAAAAAGTTGTTTTACGGTAAACAAAAAACCACTTTCAAGGTGTAACAGGTGTCTAATTTCGTGCGAAATGTAGTATCTGTCAATCCTTTTTAGTTTTTTCAAAGGTTCAGGTTTCGTTCCGATATTCGCTTCTATATTTTCCAATTATTTATTTAGAGTAATTATTTTGGGTTGAGTTTAGTTTTATAATTTTTGCTCCCGAAAATTGCCCCCACCCTAATAATCAACCTTATCAGCATTGGGTCTTTGTTTGGTAGAAAACGTTACCGAATATACCATTTTGCTATCTTTGGCCTTGCCGTTTTCCATTCCAGCGTTCCACCTTGGTAAATTTTCGATGATTCGCTTGG